>CAYZTF010000001.1:0-3474 GCA_964481305.1 uncultured Candidatus Bathyarchaeia archaeon
TGGCCATAATTGACGGGGTTGACGGCGATTAGGTATGGGAGGCATCTCGATTTCCCTCGCATGTTAAGTGCGAAGACTTCTTCAGAGCGCATCCAACTGCAGTCTACGGCTAGTATGCCATACTCTTCAGCGACTAGACGGTCGGCCGGAGAAAAGGCTACCTCTGAAAACGGATTAAGATTGATTGCTCGTGCTGGTATCGACCTCCTTTTGAACAGGGGCTTCACTAGTCCAAAGCGGGCGAGTTTCAGAGCGGTGCACTTCTTAGGATCGCATTGCTTCAAGTGGTACGCAAAGAGTCTGATGCTAGGTCTCTCTGAGGCCGAATGAGTTGCTTTATTCCAGCTATCGAGTTCTAGCCTCATAGGAGAGGGGATGACGGGCTTCCTAGGATGAAAGGAATTAGCAACGTTCATGGAAAGGCTACATTCCTAAGTTTTCTGCCTTACCTTGAGGTGGCTCATGGGGTCGTCGATAACCGTTGGAATCCATTTGATTAAGTCGGTTGGCATCATGTGATAACCAGTTTCTCGCGCTACGAAATCTCCAGCAGTTCCGTTTACGAATGCGCCGGCAACTGCGGATCTGAAGGGTTCAAACCCCTGCGCCAGAAAAGCTCCAACAATTCCCGAGAGGACGTCCCCTGTCCCTCCGACAGTCATCCCTGGGTTATGTGCAAAGTTGAGTTTAACGGCCTCACCGTTAGAAATGATGTCTACAGGCCCTTTCAGAAGTATAACGGCTTTCAGAGTTTTAGCGGCCTCCTGAACACATTCCACTCTCTTCTGGAGTTCTTTAGGCGGCGTCTTGCCCGTGAGAATCTCGAATTCGCCTGAATGCGGTGTGAAAACTACGGGGAAATCGATCTTGCGCTTAGACCTGGGGAAGGCCTTCAAAGCGTCAGCATCAAGAAGTAGAGGTTTTTTGGCCTTACCAATGACGCTGATGACCTCTCCAACCGCCTTGACTGTATCTTCATGTAGGCCTATCCCTGGTCCGAAGACAACAGCGTCCGAACGTTTCAGCCATTCTTCAATGACCTCTACGTTTCTCGGGTTGAGGTGTTCTCCCTCAAGCTTCACGGTGATCAGGTCCGGAGCCATAGATGCAATGTCGTGAGCTGTCTTATTCGGAGCGGCGACGTACGCCAAGTCCACACCCACGCGTAAGGCAGCTAGAGCTACCAAGGTTGGGGCTCCAGCAAAGGTCTCGTTTCCGCCGATTATGAGGAGGCGGCCGAAGTCTCCTTTGTGCGATTCAGTGGGTCTGGGCTTTCTGACGATTAGGACGTCGCCAGGTCCCACGTAGGTCTCTGCCTCTCTGGGTATGCCTATATCAGCAACTGAGAGTTCTCCAACGTATTTGCTGGCCTTGAGAAGCCCGACTTTCGGCCTGTGAAAAGTGACAGTTAAGTCAGCTACTACGGCGTCGCCAAGTATCTGGCCATTGTCGGGGTTTACGCCCGTTGGAAGATCTATGGCTACTTTGAAGGCTTTTGATTTGTTTATGGCCTTGACCGCTTGGAGCAACGGGGGCTTAAGCGGGCCTGATACCCCGAACCCGAGGAGGGCGTCTATGATAACCTTGGCGTCGAGTTTTGAGATCAGGGAGGAGTCATAGACAATAATCGTTTTGACCGTGTCCAGCATCCGTACTATAGATTCCCAGTTTTTCTTTGCGTTTTCCGATACAATGTCTTCGGGCTTACTCATGAGAATGACGGTGACTTTGAAGCCGCGAGACGCCAGATGCCTGGCCGCCACAAAGCCGTCTCCACCTTTGCGGCCGACGCCTGCCACCACAATCACTGAATCGCTTGATTTGAAGCGAGCAGCGACTTCTAGAGAGACAGCGTACCCCGCATTCTCCATTAACTGTAAAGACGAGACGCCCAGATATTCCGCATTCAACTCTAACGCGTTCATCTCCGAACTTGTAATTGTCTTGGAAGTATTCTTGATCATAAAATCACATCGCTTGAACGCTAGTAACATTCTGCAGCCTTACGAAAAAACTTTTAGGATACCTAAATACCATATGCGTGCGAGGAATGAAGTTTGCCACTAGCCTTCGTTTTAATAAATGCTGAGATCGGAGGAGAGCAAGAGGTAATAAAGGCGCTGAAGACGATCAAGAACGTGAAAGAGGCACATCTTGTTTACGGAGTCTACGATATCGTAGCTAAGGTTGAAGCTGAAACTATGGATAAGTTGAAGGAGATTATCACTTGGAACATTCGTAGGCTTGACAAAGTCCGTTCGACCCTTACGATGATTACGATGGAGGGCGCCTAAGTCCCCGTTTTTGCCAACGTCTTTTTCGACACATAAGCGTCTTGGCTCTAGACTCGATTTCTATTCGGACAGCGGAGACCTTCGATGAGCCGCGTTTTACACATCGGAATAGACGACACGGATTCCCCGAGAGGGGGCTGCACCACGTACATCGCAGCTCTCCTAGTCGAGAAGTTCAGCCGGATGGGACTCACGTTCATAGACTATCCTAATCTTGTAAGGCTGAACCCGAACGTGCCTTGGAAGACGCGGGGAAACGGTGCCGTCTGCCTGAGGGTGACTGGAGCGGCAGAGCCGCTTGAAGAGGCTAAGAAATCCACGATGGAGACTGTCGAGAAAGAGGCCGATCTCGAGTGCGCTGGAACGGATCCCGGAATAGTCTTCTACGAGGGAAGAAGGCTTCCTGAGGAATTTCAAGGCTTTGCCAAGAGGACTATTCAAGACGTTGTGACCCAGAAGCAGGCATCGAGTTTGATCAAGAAGTTCGGAGCGGAAGCCTTCGCCTTCAAAGAGGGCAGAGGAGTTATCGGCGCATTAGCGGCCGTGGGTGAGAATTTGAGAGGCGACCATACATATGAGTTCATTACGTATCGAACGCACAAGAGTCTTGGAACACCCAGAAGGGTCGATAAAGCATCCGTCCTTCGGATGGATGAGAAGACCCGCGGTATAACATTTAACAATGTGAACGCAGACGATGGAAGGATCCTTATAACGCCTAGAGGGCCTGACCCGATCCTATACGGCATTAGAGGAGAATACCCGGAGACCGTGCGAGAAGCTGGCAGCATGATCGTCGCCCAAGAAGAGGTGGAGAGGTGGGCAATCTTCAGAACCAACCAAGGAACAGACGCTCACCTGCGCAGGATAAGAGGAATTCGCAGGGTACGTCCATACAGCCCGGTTGTTGTAAGAGGCATAGTGTCTAGCATGCCTAGAACTATACAAGGTGGACACGTCATTTTAGCGATCAGCGACAGCACGGGAAGCGTTGACTGCGCGGCGTATGAGCCAACTAAAGAGTTCCGGAATGTAGTAAGGAGACTTATTCCGGGAGACATGGTTGAAGTCTATGGAGGAGGGCGGCCCGCTTTTTCAGCGCGTCCGCTAACGATAAACCTTGAGAAGATCAGGATAATGCGTTTGGGCAAAAACGTTGTTCACGAAAGCCCCTTTTGTA
>CAYZTF010000001.1:3574-32456 GCA_964481305.1 uncultured Candidatus Bathyarchaeia archaeon
AAGATCAGGATAATGCGTTTGGGCAAAAACGTTGTTCACGAAAGCCCCTTTTGTAGAAATTGTGGTAAACGCATGAAATCTATGGGGAGGAGCAAAGGGTACAGGTGCCCCAAGTGTGGACAGCGCGATCCTAAGGCAGAAAAACTTTTGAGTGAAGTGGAACGCGACGTCTCGCTGGGTTTACATATTCCTCCGCCAAGAGCGCAGAGGCATCTGACGAAGCCCCTTTCCCGATACGGCATTGAAAAAACCGGACTAGCGGTGGCTCCTAGAGAGCCTTGGCATTATCCCTGACTGCTCCAGACTACGGAAGAGCTTCCAGAAAACTAACTATCGATTAAAGAGTGGTTTCATCTTCATAGGAAGTTTAAAGTATTGAATACGGCCATATTATCCTTGAGGCTAGGAACATGTCTGTGAGAGCTTACATTCTCATAACTACGAGGCCCGGAACTTCGGAAACCGTCTCCCAAGATCTCAGGAAGATTAAAGGAATACTCAAAGCCGAATCCGTTTACGGTAGGTTTGACGTAATAGCTTTGGCCGAGGCGAAGGATCACAAGACGCTTAACGAGATCGTCTACAAGAGCGTCGGAGCGAATCCAAAAGTAATCCACTCAGAGACCTGCGTCGTCCTGTTCTAGAGACGTAAAGATTTCATGATATCTACTTCTCGCTCAGCTTTTCAGCTATGGTTTTTAGCTCGCCACTCTCTAGAACCCGAATTGCGGTCTTCAGCCTCACGCGCAACCCCAGTCTTCCGAGAAGCCAGTAAAGTTGTTCACCACTGATCGAACCTTTAAGATCTCCTGAAGCGATCAGTCTAGCTAAAACTTCTCCTAAGTTTGCCATGACTGTTGGAAACTGTTGGGCCGCCGTGTCCCAGATTTCAGGAGCTCGGCCTACAAAGACCTCGCCCAGGATCGCTCGCGTGTCCAGCTTATCGATCGACTTTTCTTTAGTCTCTTTCAATAGATTGGCTCTCTGCATCTCTAAGAGCTTTCTACGCCTCAAAAGTTCAAGATCACGATCCGCTGTCAATTGATTCGCCTGAAACACAGTTAGATGTCATCCAGGAACTAGAAACCGAGCTTTAAACTATCTGGGAAAATACATTAGAAACGTCTACCGTGCTTCCCAAATACGAGGTGGAAAGAATAGAGGCATACACCGTCTCCGCACAACGTTTAAATTTTTGGTAAAGTTAAGTTTGTTGGTTAGTTCTAAGAGACAAAGACAAAGAACTAATCTGCGCAGCGGGGTGGGGTAGTCAGGCTTAACCCGCAGGGCTCATAAGCTATCTCTGAGAGACCCTGAGATCGGTAGTTCAAATCTACTCCCCGCTACCAATATCCTAGATAACTACTTTCTCATAATCGAAGACCTAGGCCACAGGAACTTTCAAGAATTTTTAAATAAGCGACCTCTTCAATTACGATTGCTGGGGCCGGTAGCTCAGCTTGGTTAGAACTCCATGACCAAAGCGTTCGGCTGATAACCGAAATGGCTCTACAAAGAGCCACGGTATAGGTCGAGAGTCCAAATCTCTCCCGGCCCACCACAGATCTTTTCCTCTCACTGCTTGTATTCCTTTATTCTGATGAGCCTATATATAGCCCCCCCACCCCCCATGCAAAAGAGAGGGGGTCACGGATCGTCAGCCTTATTCCCCGGCAACTTCAACCTCCTCTGACGTAGAAGCGCCTCAGGCCCTTAATCAAAACAGATTATCTTGCGCAAATCAGGAACAACGCGTGATGCCCTCTCACAATTTTGCCAAACACAAAAAAGAACGAGTGCAAAGATTTATGGGCGACAGCCCCCTTAATGGCAGCGTCTAGAACTTCTACCAGCCAACGATCTTCCAGTCTAATAGTTTTTGTCTGAGCGACGAACGATTCCAGACAGCTTTATGAATAAGTATAATTGCTGGAGAAGACAATAAAAATCCAAAGCAGTCGGGCCGGTAGTTCAGCTTGGTATGAATGGCAAACTTTAAGGCTGGGTTGCCAGTGTAAACGCCGCCTTCGCATACTGGATCGAAATAGGCGGAAGCCGCGGGTTCAAATCCCGCCCGGTCCACCAACTGAAGTTACTTAGGATAGCGTTTATTTGATTAGACCAAAGTTGAATTCAAATCTTCCTTTCATGTTTAATCTCAAAGTTTAAGAGGGCAACGATTCAACTTTTCAGCTTGGTCGCGAGGGTCGCCGAGCCAGGTCAAAGACGACTCAACAAGTCGTTGAAAGCGCTGGACTTAAGATCTATAGTAAGATTGGGCTCAGATACGATATCCAGCGGCGTAGGCCTTCGTGGGTTCGAATCCCACCCCTCGCACCATTTTCCGCCATGATGAAATAGGAGAACCGAATCCAAACAAGTGGAACAAGTTTGGTGGGGCCGGAGAGATTTGAACTCTCGGCATTCGGGTCTCACCGCTCCAGAACCTCTTCATCCCACAGAGGTGGTCCGTACCCATGAATTATCATTCATGCTCTGGAGCCCGACCTTATGCTCGGAGACCACATCTCCGAGTGTCATACCTAGTTAGAGTCCGCCCATGAAAGCCATAGGCATTCACGGTCCACGGCCCCAACCGGCCCCGATCAGATTACAGAGATGGCCATTTTTATTAAACTTTTTCAATAACAGCTAATAAAAGAACCGAAACGTTTAAGCCTCCTCTTACATTCAAAGGTATCGCCTGCCGGTCACAGGAGCACGAAATAAATAGCACCCGTTCCCGTTCCGAACACGGAAGTTAAGTCGAGCTCCGCTGAGCCATTAGTGCAGTGCGGAAGCCTGCGCGAGATCTCGGTGCTGGCAGGCACCCACTCACAACACTACTTAAACTTTATAACCAGCCTGCCAATCTATTCTGAAAAAGCTCTGGGGCGCATCTAATGAACGCTTTACCTGTTCAACAGTTAGGAGACGGGTCACCGCTAGGCTACATCTTCAACCTTCTCTACCTTCTGCTCTTTGTATTCTTCATGCTATATGGTCAGAAACTGCAGGTATGGACGATGCTCAGAGAGATAGGCAGCGCTATGAACGAGCTTAAACGCTTTAGAGACGACGCACAGAACGTCGCCGTCTCCGTTGTCAGAGAAGCCGATAAGACCGCCGCCGACCCGACGCCAAGAATAAACCAGTATCTAGAATACTTCACCACCATACCCATCGACATCGACCCGTCAGGAATCGTCCCAAAAATCGAACACATCCTCGACGTGAGGGATCAGAGGCTTAAGGACGAGGTCAAGCTCCTCGCACCTTCAGCCGACACAACTCAAATAGAGGATCTTGAAGGCGTTCTGGAGGTTGCGCTCGCCTTGAACTATATCTACCGGGTAGTAAAGCACTACTACCTCCTAGGAAAGAAGATGATGAGCTACATGGTCATCATGCAGATCCAAATGCAGCTGCCTCTCATAATGCAAGAAGCCAAGGCTTATTCGAATGCCGTTAGAGCCTTTGCCTACGGACAGCCCATAGGAGATGGGGCTGGGGCGCTGGTCGCAGCGAAGATGATGCAAGGAACCAAGTCCGAGGAGGTTGCCAAGGACATCGTTGCAGCAGAGGTCCCTGTAGAGGGCAGGAGGGCTTTTATTCTGAAGGCGAGAGGACCTGGAGCGAACATCGGCAAATACGGCGACGCGGTTCAAAACATAATCAAAAAGTGCAGAAAGAAGGTTGCGATGGTCATCATGATAGATGCGGCCTTAAAGTATGAGGGAGAGAAGACAGGAGACACGGCTGAAGGAGTTGGCACGGCCATCGGCGGAATCGGGGTAGATCGTTTCAAGATTGAGGAAACGGCCACAAAGTTCAAGCTTCCTCTAAACGCGGTGATAATCAAAGAGTCGGTTGAAGAGTCCGTGGCGCCGATGACGAAGGAAATAGTTGATGGTGTTCAAACCGCAATTGCGAGGATCAAGAGGCTCATAAACGAGCGGACTAAGAAAGACGACATTGTTATCGTCGTCGGCGTTGGAAACACCGTTGGAATCGGGCAGTGAAAAAAAGATGTCTTCGGAAAAGAGAAGCGTCTCTCTTGTCCTCATCCTCATCATAGTGAGCGTCGTAATCATGATATTCTTGGCGACGCAATCGTTAAGTGCGGCATACATGTATTATCAGCAAGGTCGTATTGATCAGGTCGGATACAACTTGATGTATGGAATAATCGGGGTCGCTCTCTCCTTGTACACAGTTGCGCAATTCAGAAGAAGAGGCCATTCTAGACCCATTAAAGAACCTGACGTCATGACCATTGCGGAATGTCAGAAATGCGATTTCAAGAACGTCAGAAAATTCGCTAAGGGAGACTACGTTATGAAGACGACTGAAGAGTGCCCAAAATGCAAGGAGCCCATGACCATCACATCAATCTACCAAATCGAGGATAAAACTAAGAAACCGGAAGAACTCTAGAGCGTCGTAACGATACAACCATTCCTTGTTACAACCACCGTGTGTTCGGCTTGAGCAACCATCGCACCGCTTTTTTCTACAAGTACAGGGTAGCTGACGACGTTCTTACTTGATAGCAGTGTTGAAAAAGCGATTTTGAAGTCTTCTGATGGAAGCTCGTTCACAATCCATCTTTCTGAAAAAGGCAGATTTCTAAATTTGGATTTTATTGCCTCGAAAAGCTTTCTAGCGGCTTCATCTTTCGGAGGCTTGTCCTTATGAATCCTGTAGATGTAGGCCTCACTTGCACTCCGAATCTCGCCAGCTGCACTCGGCAAAGTAGTGAATGGTTCGATTGCATAAACCTCGCCTTCGTCCAATTTTGAGCCGTCAAGTCTCCCTACGTTTGGGACAGACTTGCCTGTATGAAGCATAAATCTGCCGAGCTGATGGCCCGAAAGGTTCCAAACGATCCTGAAGCCGTTACGTTTCGCCGCGCCTTCAATTGCGTCACCGACCTCTGAAGCCTTGATACCTGACCGAACAATTTTTATTGCCCGTTCCAATCCTTCGTCCGCCGACCGAATCATATCCTCATGTTCAGCGCTGAAGCCTATCGACGTAGCCGTGTCTGCGATGTAGCCGTCAACGTGAACGCCTATGTCGATCTTAACGAGGGCGCCTTCAGGTATGATGAGTCTGTCGTTTGGAGGAGACGAGTAATGAGCAGCCACGTCATTCATGCATACGTTGCAAGGAAAGGCGAGAGCTCCCCCTTTATTTTCAATGGCGCGCTCAAGCTTTTCGCATATCTGAAGCACTGATTCACCGACCCTCACGACGGATCTTGCTTCCTTCCGAACCTCGCTAGCTATACGCCCTGCCTTGCGGTAAGCCTTCAAAACCCCTTCGTCCATTAAGACCAGCCCCTCAAAGGGCGTCGAACACTTATATTACCTGAAAATGCCTTAAAAACTAGAGCCATAACGTATGAAGCCGAGAAAGTCTTCCAATCCGCTAGGAAAAGGCCCGCTATTGCCCAAGCCGTGAAGCCCGAATAGTGGATGAGGATTGTTGGAGATTATGCCGAGCCTTCATGAGACAAAACGTAAGTTCTCCCGCGTTGTTTTAGCAGGAACCTTCGATCAGTTACACAAGGGCCATAAGACCCTTATCGCCAAAGCTCTGGAGATAGGGGATCACGTCCTTCTCGGACTGACGACGAACAATATGGCTAAGCGCTTAAAGAAACATCAGGTAGAACTATTTGACGAGAGGAAGAAGGCACTCGAAAACTTCCTGAGGAAGATTCACGCCCTAGAGAGAACTAAGATTGTTCCTATAGATGATCCCTACGGACCTACGTTGACAATGGACGACATTCAAGCGATCGTGGTAAGTAAAGAAACGGCTCCAAGGGCCAAGGAAATAAACATCCTTAGACGGGAAAGAGGCCTAAAAGCCCTCGAGATTGTGGTTATAGACATGGTGCTTGCGGAGGATATGAAACCTATCTACTCAACGCGAATTCACATGGGAGAAATAAATGAGAACGGTCGGCTGCTTCGATCAAGAACCGAATCAAGTTCCAATGTACAGCATCAAGAAAACAATACCGACTAACGTTTCCAAGGCAAATCGATCTCGATTCTATCGTCTGCGAGAAACTCACCGACCAGATCCTTAGCCTTCTCTCGCTTCCTCTGATGCTCTTCCAAGAAGGGTTTGACTTTTTCCAACAAGATACGTTTGCATTCGTAGCAGAGCATCTCTCCGGCCACACAGCTTCTGTAAAGTTCTCTGATCTTATCGTCGTCCTCCTCAAAGATGTAGTAAAGGTATTGGTGTACCGGGCAGACGGTCGGATCTCCGCCAAGTCGTCTCTGCTCCTCCACGGTAGCCCGTCCACCGGTGAACGCATTCATGATCTTCTTCTCCACAACCTCAATCTTATCTACTGTGAAAATGCAGGTCTCGGGCATCGACGCAGACATCTTTCCACCCTTTCCCAAGCCAGGGAGAAACTTGCAGTGAATTTGAGCAGGCTTATAGAAACCGAGTTTGGGCGCGATATCCCTTGTAACTCTCCAATACGGATCTTGGTCAATTGCCGCCGGAATCAGACAAGGAACATTCTTCCTAGCAATTATTGACTCCAAGAAGGCAGGGACAGCCTGAACAGCGGTGAAGAAGATTATTCCAATATTTGAGCTGTCCTCGAAGCCAAAGACCGCCCTAGCCGTCGACAAAGTCACGTGTCTTGCAATGTCTACAGCAACATTGTACATCGTCCTGCCGCATCTCATGTCTGAGATGATGAGCGTCTTCTTCGGGTCGAAACCGACAGCTATTACGTCTAGAATATTCTCATACGTATAGTGAAGCACCCTTTTAGTCGTCAAACGTGGGTTTATGAGGTATTTTTCATCGTCCGTCATCTGGAAGTACAGCTTCGTGTTGAAAGAATCCTGAAGATATTTTGTAAATATCCATGGAACGAGGTGCCCTATGTGAACTGGCCCAGAGGGGCCCCTACCAGTATATAGGACGAATTTCTCTCCCTTCTCGTACATGTCTAGAATCCAGTCCAAGTCCCTATGCGAGAAGAAGAGGCCTCTTCGAAGCTGAAGGTGAAGCTTGCCAGCGTCCTTCTCAAGTCGCTTCAGAAGTTCGTCGGTCAGTGGCTTGGTACCAAACTTTTCTATCAGCTTTCCGTAGTCTATCTTGCCCAGTACCTTCCACGGTGTTACAACCATCTCTTCCTTTTCTTCGTCCAAAGTGTCTCCATCCAAGGTTAAGCCCCTTCCGATTGGGCAACACGTATTTAGAAACGTTGTCTTTCAGTTAACGTAATATAAAGTTTCGACTTAAGAATTAGACGAATAAGACGTAGCGTGACCTCTACTTGGCTGAACTGCATCCACTTGAAATAAAGTTGCTCCAAGCCCTCAAAGAGGATAGGAGGATGAGCTTCGACGAAATAAAGGCGAAGGCAGGAATTTCTGAGGACTCCGTCTCAAGAGCCGCGTTATGGCTGTCTTCAAAGAACTTTGCAAAAATAGAAAGAAGGCAAACGACGATCGTACAGCTTGGCCCCGAAGGAAGAAGATTCCTGACTCAGGGGTTTCCTGAAAGAGTCCTAACTCGATCCGTTTTGAAGACTGGTGGAAAAAGTCCCATTGACAAAGTATCGAGGATATCCGGCCTCAGCGAGAAAGACGTTAAGATTGCTTTGGGTTGGGCACAGAGAAAGACATGGATACGCTTCGTGAAAGAGGAAGGCAGAACTGCCCTGACAGTTGAGACCGAACCCGATGTCGGGCCAGACGAGAGGCTTATAGAGGCTCTTTCAAAAGGTCCACTGATAGTTGAAGAACTGGATCATGAACTTGCCGCAGGACTCAGCATCCTTAAGAGAAGACCCCACGCTCTCGCCTTGACAGAGAAAACCGACCGCTCCGTAATCCTCACCAAGAAGGGACTCGAGGCCGCTAAGAAGATCGCTGGAGGCACCGAAGAGGCAAGTCAGCTGACGCCAGAACTTATCCAGACAGGCGATTGGCGCAAAGTAAGACTACGAAAATATGATATCAAAGCGCAAGTTTTAGCGATGTGGCCTGGGAAAAAGCAGCCATACAAGAGGTTTCTGGACGAACTCAAATGGAAGCTCGTAGCCCTTGGCTTCAAGGAGATGAAGGGGCCGATAGTCGAGCTGATGTTCTTCAACTGCGATGCCCTTTACATGCCGCAGGATCATCCCGCCAGAGAAATCCACGACATCTATCACATAAAGAGACCGAAACGGGGAAACTTGACGCATTACAGGAGGTTTGTTGAAAACGTGAAGAAGACACATCAAAACGGCTGGATAACCGGGTCCGTAGGCTGGAACGGCAGATTCTCAATCGAAGAGGCAACAAGCCTTGTCTTAAGAAGCCAAGGAACTGCTTTAAGCGCCCGAACTCTGATTAGCAAAGAACTGGAGATTCCTGGGAAGTACTATTCTATTTCCCGTTGCTATAGGCCAGACGTAGTTGATAAGAGTCATTTAACCGAGTTCAATCAGATCGAGGGCATAGTTGTTGGTAAGGAACTTACTTTCAGGGATCTCCTAGGCGTCCTTGAAAAGTTTGCGATCGAGGTTGCAGAAGCCGATGAGGTGAGGTTTAGGCCTGATTATTTCCCATTCACCGAGCCCAGCGTCGAAGTCTCTGCTTACAAGAAGGGGTATGGTTGGGTCGAGTTCGGTGGCGCAGGGCTATTCAGACCCGAGGTATGTATACCTCTCGGCATATCCGTGCCGGTCATCGCTTGGGGGCTTGGCGTCGACAGGCTCTTCATGATGAAGGCAGGGATCGATGACATCCGAACCTTATTCACACATGACCTGGATTGGCTAAGGAGACAGGAGCTGATGTAATGCCTACAGTTGAAGTAATCTTTGACGACCTCCAGCGACTCGTTGGCAAAAGTCTGCCCAAGGACATAGACGCCCTGAACCAAACCCTGTCTTACGTCAAGGGTGAAGTGGAGTCATTCGAAGAACAGGTGAAGATAGAGATCAAAGACGGAAATCGACCAGACCTCTGGACCGTGGAGGGAATCGCAAGGGAACTAAGAGGGGCGCTCGGCGTCGAAGACGGATTAAAGGATTATTCTGTGGAAGAGCATTCGGGCGTAAAGGTCCACGTCGATCCAAAGCTTAAGGACATCAGACCGTACATCGGAGCCGCCGTCGTCAAGGGCGTAGAACTCGACAGCAACGCAATACGCGGACTCGTAAATCTTCAGGATAAATTGGATCAGACCTACGGAAGGAAGAGAAGGAGGGCATCAATAGGTCTTTACAACTTTGACTTGATCAAACCGCCGCTGCGTTACAGCGCTGTTAAACCAACCGAGATCAGCTTCGTTCCACTGAATTTCAGCGAAAGAATGAATTTGGAGGAGATTCTTGAGAAACATCCTAAAGGAGCAGAGTACGGCTACATCGTCAAGAAACATCGACACTGGCCCGCGTTCCTTGACTCGGAAGACCAAGTCTTATCATTCCCGCCCATCATCAACTCCAGCGACCTTGGAAGGGTAACGGAAGATGTTAAGAACGTGCTAGTGGAGGTAACGGGAACCTCGCAACAGACGTTGATGAATACTTTGACTATAGTAACGCTGTCGTTAGCCGATAGAGGCGGAAAGATCTACTCTACGAAGATCCTCTATCCTTACGGCAAGACGAGGGGCGTAGTCACGCCTAAGTTCGAGAAGCGGATGATGAAGATGTCAACCAAGGTTTTCAGCGAGATATTAGGCCTAGACTTGAGCTATGAAGAGGTCGTAAGGAATTTGAAGAAGGCTAGATACGGAGTCTCCAACGCCATGAAAGACTCGATCGACGTAATCGTGCCATGCTACCGCGTCGACATCATGCATTCCGTTGACATCGTTGAAGACGTTGGAATCATGCATGGCTATAGCAAGATCAAGCCCAGGTGGCCTCAGCTCGTCACTGTTGGCGAGGTGGGCTTGAGGGAAGTTCGCTCAGACCTCGTCCGAGAAATTATGACAGGCTTAGGGTTCCAAGAGACCTTAACCTTCTCTATGAGTAATAGGGAACGCCTCTTCGAGAAGATGGCCATAGAAAAAGAGCCGGTCGTCGAGGTCTCGAACCCAAAGACCTTAACATACACCTGTGTTAGAAACTGGCTGATGCCGAATCTGATCGAGTTTCTGAGCAACAACACGCACATAGAGTATCCTCAAAGGGTTTTTGAAGTTGGCGACTGCGTTGTCTTCGACGAGAGGGCTGAGACCGGAACGAAAGACGTTAGGAAACTCGCCTGTGTGACCGTGCATCCGACGGCGAACCTCAGCGAGGCGAAGGCGGTTCTAGACGCGTTGCTCCTCAACTTGGGACTAAAATATTCGCTGAAGGAGACACGCCACGGAAGCTTCATTGAGGGTAGAGCGGGTGAAATTCTGGTCAAAGGGTCGTCCATCGGCATGATCGGCGAGATAAGTCCAAGCGTTCTCGAAGCGTGGAAGCTCGGAAACCCAACGGCTGGATTCGAACTCGATCTGGACAAGCTCTTCAAGACTTAAACCAGTTTACTCGGCAGTTCGGCGGCCCGTTTCCGGAATAAACCGTGTACCGTGCTTGGGTAAGCCTGCTTCTTCATCGGTAGCAGCATACCTTTGTCGAGGCCGTCATGCACGGTGATCTCCGGCGGGCGCCAAGATCTTAAGTTTAGCAATATTGAAATAAACGTTTCTTCACCATCTCAAATAATCCTCCGTAACATCGGAGGCGTTGGGCGTTGGCAAACCCGCAACTGAGAGAGCTCAGCTAAGCGGGGCGTATGCCCCACACTATGAGGCTGAGAGTTGGTTGTCGCGGGTACACATCGCCCACCGATAAACAGAGGCTTTTAAGTATCATTTCTTCTAGTGGTTAAGGGTGAACGAGGTATGCGCCCTTCAGAGACCTTTAAACTAGTAACGAGAAACACGGCCGAAGTCATAACGAAGGATCGGCTCAAGAGGCTGTTAGACAAGGCGAAGCCGCTCAAGGGCTACATCGGCGTCGAGCCATCGGGCCTCTTCCACGTTGGATGGATTATCTGGGCCTCCAAATTGAAGGATCTGATGGACGCTGGCATAGAGATGACCTTTCTCGAAGCTACGTGGCACGCCCAAATCAACGACAAGATGGGAGGAAGCTTGGAAAACCTTCGGAAATGCGCTAGATACCTTGAACACTGCCTCGCTTCCTTGAACGTAGACATAGATAGGCTTAGAACCGTCCAAGCGGAGGAGTTTGTTGCCGACCCGGACTACTGGGCGCTCGTCCTGAAAGTCTCAAAGCGGTTAACTCTAGCTAGGGTAAAGAGAGCCATGACCATCATGGGCCGAAACGAAAAGGAAGCCTTAACGGACTTCTCAAAACTCATTTACCCTGCGATGCAGGTTGCTGACATCTTCTATCAGAATCTCGACGTCTGCCTCGGAGGAATGGATCAGCGCAGGGCACATGCCCTAGCCATCGAAGTCGCCGACAAGATCGGTGGAAAAAAACCAGTGGCGATACATACTCCGCTTTTAACGGGCTTAAGCGGCGTTGGGAGAATGGACGCGAGTAAGAAGTCAGATTCCTTGCTCGACGCAAAGATGAGTAAATCCAAGCCGGAAACGTGCCTCTTCATCCATGACCGCAAAAAAGATGTGGAAAAGAAGATATTGAACACCTTCTGCCCACCCAAGCAGATACAGGGCAACCCGGTAATAGAGATTATTCAGTACGTCCTATTCGCGGAAGATGGGTTCACCCTTCGAATTGAGAGACCGGAAAAGTTTGGCGGAGAAATAGAGATGGAAAACATGGAAGAACTTCTCAAAACATATCGCGCAGGAAACATCCACCCCCTTGACTTGAAGAGAGCTACAGCCAAAGCGTTGAATAAGAGACTTGACCGAGTCCGTCGATACTTTGAAGAAAACGATGAGGCAAAGAGGCTCTACGAAGAGGTGAAGAGCCTCACCGTGACTAGGTGAAGCGATTGCTGAGCGGCCTTGAGAGGAAACTCAAGTCTGTGACAGAGGCTCTGGAGAAGCTCTCGGCCGAAGGGGAGAAGGGTACCCCAATAGTGGTGGAAGGAAGAAATGATCTCCTAGCACTAAGAAAACTCGGCGTGAATGGAAAGATACTCTGTGTGAAGGCGTCGAGAAAGACCTTGATCGACCTATTGGACACGGTTCAAGCAGACGAGCTCATAGTCTTCGTCGACTTCGACCGAGACGGAAGACAGCTAGCGGGTCGAATAACAAGCTATCTCGAAACAAGGGGAGTCAAAGTCAATTTAGGCTACTGGAAGGAGATCAGCGCACTTGTCAGACACGACGTCAAGGATATTGAAGGACTGCCATCATATTTAGAAAAGTTAAAGAAGCCCATGCAACAATTCTTATTGGAATCTTAAAATCAACCTACTCCCGTAAGTCGGAGTTTGCAAGATTTGAGTATCCTGGAAAGAGTTTTATTTTGGAGATTTACGAATTGGATCGTTCTCAACAAGTTACTCCTAAATATGTTGTTCGAGCTTCCTTTGAGGTTAAAGGTGTAGTAGAAAAATCGGACATCGTGGGTGCCCTTTTCGGACAAACGGAAGGTCTGTTCGGACCGGATCTGGACCTAAGAGAGCTACAGAAGAACGGACGAATCGGCCGTATAGAGATCGAGTCTGAGTCCAAGCGAGACAAGACCACTGGAACAATAGTCATACCGTCTAACCTCGATAGACCTTCGACATCCCTAATTGCGGCGGCCATTGAAAGCGTTGACCGGGTTGGCCCCTGCGAGGCCAAAGTCACACTCGATAAGCTCGAAGACTTCAGAGAAACAAAGCGGGAAGCAATAATACATAGAGCCAAAGACCTTTTGCAGAAATGGACTATAGAAGATGTATCTACTACAGGTCAAGTCTTGAAAGAAGTCTCAGAAGTCGTCAGGCCAGCGGAGATCACCAAATTCGGACCCGAGGGCCTGCCAGCGGGACCGGAAATCACATCAGCAGAGTCAATAATAATCGTTGAAGGTAGAGCTGATGTCGGAGTCCTCCTAAAAAGCGGCATCAAGAACGTCATAGCCGTCGAGGGTACAAGTGTACCTGAAACGGTAATCAAGCTTAGCAGAGAGAAGGAGGTCACAGCCTTCCTCGACGGCGACAGAGGCGGCGACATAATTCTGAAGGAATTACAACAAGTTGCAAGTGTAGACTATGTGGCAAGGGCACCTCGAGGCAAAGAGGTCGAGGATCTGACACCTAAAGATGTTCTTAAAGCCCTTCAGGAGAAGGTACCCATTAAGAGAATAGCAGCGCCTACAGCTAAAAGAATGGAGAAAAAAGTCGCAGTGCCAGACGCCGTTAAAAAGGTAATGACGAGCCTCAAGGGCACCTTGGAGGCCGTTGTCTTGAACGATGAGATGGAGCCCATTCTGCGAGCCCCGGTAGGCGAGATTTACGAAAAACTGAAAACTGCCGAAGGAGCTCACACCGTCGTCTTCGACGGGGTTATTACACAAAGGATCGTCGATGTGGCGGCTGAAAAAGGCATAAAGCGGCTGATCGGCGACAGAGTCTCAGACATAGTAAAAAGACCTATTGAGATACAGTTGCTAACTGCCGCCGACATCGGTGAAGAAACAGGGAACAAAGAAGCGGTCTAGGAATTCGAGCGCGGAACCGAGCCTTCACACTAGGCGTACTTGCTTTTCAGATCCGAGACCAATTTCTTTGGAAAGGCCTGAAGAGTACCGAGGTTTAAGGTCGTCGTCCTTTTTACCGAACAATGAAAGAACCCTGATCGCCGCGGGAAGGATCTGTTGCTCCTCGTAGTATTCAAGGTCAAGCTGGTCGTATTTGGCTAGCGAGTAGGGGAGAACCCTCTCATATAGCCTGCCCCTACCCTTGATTATCACGAAGCCTACCTTGTCACCGATCGTCAGATTCCAACCATCCTTCCTAAGCATCTTGGCCGCTTCAACGTGAGGAGTGTTCACCTTATACTCTTCTATCGGCTTAGTCAACGTCTTCCAAACTATCAGGTCGCTGTAGGGAACTTTGCCGCTTCTAAGGTCCGTAATGTACTGGCGCACAAAATCCACCGCCTTCTCGGGAGACTGCTCTTTCAGAACTATCTCTAGGACCTTTTCCTGCACTTGTTTAGCTGTCTCAGCCCAGTCTCCTCTTGCCACCTCCATCCCCACTATATCTAAACGGCCGTCGGGTAAGAGACCAGCATACCTCTTCTTTGCTTCTGTAAAGAAAACCCTCTCGTAAGTCGCATCCGGCCTTATCTCTAAGCTTAACTCACGCTCAACCATAAGCAGAAAAGTTCCAGTCTTCTTCGGATCATGTTTAACAAAGAGGCTATCTGTGTCGCCGTAGATCACGTCCAAGCCCGTCTCCTTTGCCAGCTCGATGGCGCGTTTGATAGTGTAGCGCCCCCACGCCGCCGTGGCCTCTGCGACAGGCCTGATGTACCAGCGGGCCCCCACCCAGCCGGTATAGCCGTATGAGGCATTTGTTATCACTTTGATCGCTCTTTGCCTAGCGTCCAGAAGCTTGTATTCCGCGCTTCTGGGCTTTGTCTTCTCCACATCAATCTTCAGACGGCCGCGGATACGGATTAAATCAGACAAGACTTGTTTGTAGAAGCCGGGAGGATCCTTTCTGAAACGATGTTTAACCTCCGGCGCAACGAAGACGCCGCCAGGAGGATCAGGCTCACCTGGTTCAACGTAGGTATCCGGAGACGCGTTGTAGACGATCATAATGTTCGGATACATCGACTTGAAGTCTAAGACTGACACATTCTCGTGGATTCCAGGCTTAGGCGCGAGCACGATAGCGCCCACGTACGGAAAATAGGGATTCTCCTTTCGGCTCGGAACCATCTCCCCTATCTTGTATGCTTGGCGTATCAGGTACCACTCAACCCGGAAGCCAACCGCTGCCGCACCTACGTAGTCGAGCGGAAGCCCCACGATGTATGAAAGCTGCATCGCGTAGTCCAGTAGCGACCCCAAGACGCCAAGGATAATTTCTGCCTTCTTAACAGAACGCCTGAGGAGAGTCTGACGCTTCGATGGATCGTCCCAGTAGTCCGCAACCTCAACATCCTCAACTTCTATTTCCTCTTCATCCTTTAAGATGCCGAGGTACTTCGCCATGTTCTCAAGCGTCTTGACCTTGACCTCTTCAAAATCCCCGGCGTAATCATAGAGGTCTACGTTCGCGCGTCCTGTAATCGAGATATGTCCATAAAGGCTTGGATGAGGCTCAGTCTCAGACCGAGACACGGAGAGTTTGATGCCTGCTCTCTTCCCCCTCTCCAAGAGATAGGGCCAGTCATGACTGTTGCTTCCGTAGCCGACGACAATGTCAGGATCGAGTTCTTCAACGTACTTGACGAAGGACTTCAAGATTCCCCCATCGTCTGTCCCTTCGGAGACAAACTGTTTAGTTTCACCCCGACTGTTCGCAGTTGAGACTATCACCACAGGGTTTCTATCTGGTTTGGGTGAACCTTTTTTGCTGTAACAGACGATTGAGAAGGACACGACCCTGAGTGGCGGCATCTCAGCCTTCTCTACTGGCTTTGGAGGGGTAGTTAGAACGTAAACCTTGTCGACAAACGCGCCGGTTTCGTTTTTCACTTCATCTCCTTCAAAGAGATGCCACCCGCAAGGATATACGTTCTTGTCAATACTGTATCTCTGAGCATATCGAATATCCTCCTCAAGGCTCATCTTAACGCCTTTCATTTTGGACATGTGCGAAGCCAGTTTAGCGGTCTCGTCGGGATCTCTGCACACAACTCTGAGTGTCTTAACGGATTTTCCGAAGTATCTCCTATTCACCGCTTCAACTGATTCAACCGAAGCGATGAAATCTCTATCTTCTCTTACTCTACGTCCAATGTCTTCTGGACCTGCATCATCTTCGAGAACTAGGTAAAAGTAAGGCCTGAAGCCTTTATCAAAGACTAGAATGCGTCGACCAGTGTCGTCCAAGCCCCAGAGCCGAATCTCCGGCTCCCTATTTACCTTTTCACGATTAATATCCAACAGA
The DNA here is from genome assembly GCA_964481305.1 of uncultured Candidatus Bathyarchaeia archaeon. Classification (GTDB taxonomy): domain Archaea; phylum Thermoproteota; class Bathyarchaeia; order RBG-16-48-13; family JAGMEO01; genus CAYZTF01. The sequence goes on from CAYZTF010000001.1 coordinate 19,618, forward strand.
AAAAGATGATGCCACACCATCCAAACCGCCCCTCTAAGCCATCAAGAATAGATCGCCTGCATGAATTTAAGATCTCTAGAACTGGAACCCTGTAAGCTATTAGGGGTGTCTTCAGAGTTTCTTCTCCAATACGTAGGCATCCTCGTCTCCATAGTAGCCCCTATCAACGCGGACGAAGCTGAAGCCTAGCTTATTGTAGAAGTTCTGCGCGGCTACGTTACTCTTACGAACCTCGAGTCTGACACTAGAAACGCCTGACCTCTTTAGAATCTCAAGAATCTTCAATACTAGAGATGATCCTACCGCTCTCCTCAGACGATCTCGGCGGACAGCCAGCGAGACCAAGTGGCCTACTTTCTTTTCAACAGAAGCGACAACGTATCCAACGACCTCACCCGTTTCCTCAGCCACCAGAAACGTCTCTGGGTTTTCTTCTACTAGGAAGTCGATGAAGAAGGGAGGGAATGCGTCTTTGAATGTCTCACGTTCGATCTTGTATATCGCTGGAAGATCCCTTTGCTCAACCGCACGAATAACAGGCTCGGACATAGGAGTCACGCCACAGACAGGGTTCGCGTTCGATCCTCCCAGCGCGCAAGAGAGAGCTTTTACTATGATTTCAGGACCTGTTCCTACAGCATCACCCATCGTTATCTTGATAATTGGCTTTCGATTAAGCGTCATGCTCCTCACCTTTCAAATGTTCAATAATTTCAATCATAACGTCTTTTTCACTAAATGCCCACGTGCCTATGACAGTTCGTATTCCATGCTTTTTTCCGCTAATCGTGCGCGATCAATGCCTGTGCGACAATAGTCCAAGCTTAGTTTTAAGTATAAAGACCGAACATTTCAGTTTCAGCAACAAACAATTTCAAGGCTTAAATTGCGAATTCTAAAAAGAAGCCTGAAGCAGGGCTTAATGAAGCTCATTCCAGAGAATTTGGACGACCTTTGGGTCCTTTACAACATCGTCCAAGTCGGCGACAGAGTATGTGCACGAACGACCAGAGAGGTTAAGGTAGCGCAGGAAGATGCTCGGCCGACTAAGGGCAAGAGAATACCTTTGTACCTTGGTCTGAAGATCGAGAAAGCTGCCTTTGATAAAAGCGTAAATCGCCTCCGAATGACAGGGATCGTTTCAGAAGCTCCCGAAAAGATACCTGGAATAATGGGAACCCACCACACCATCAGCGTGTATCCAGGAACCACTTTAACTATTGAAAAAAAAGAGTGGCCGCTATATCAACTAAAAAGGATCAAAGCCGCCTGTGAGGAAAAAGCGCAACCTATACTCGTCGTAGGGATCGATGATGAGGAATGCTGTATCGCCCTCCTGCGACACTACGAGATAGACGTAAAGAATGAGGTTAGAGCGAGGCTTCCAGGAAAGCTTGAGGCTGAGAAAAGAAGTGATGCCCTAATAAACTACTTCAAATCTTCTCTGGAAGCACTCACGCCAGTATGGGAGTTATGTAAATGCTCAATCATCTTGGTAGGTCCAAGTTACATCAAAAACGAGTTTGCGAAGTACGTACGTGATAAGCGACCGGAAATCGCTGATAAAATCGCTGCTATCGGATTTGCCAGTAGCGGAGGGGTGGCTGGTGTCGGAGAAGCTCTGCGCTCGGGCATCTTAGAAAAAGTTGCTAAGAATGTTCGGATTGTCGAGGAGACGAGGCTGGTCGAACAGGTCTTATCCAGACTAGGCTCTCAAAGTGGAGACGTCTCTTACGGAACAGATGTTGATGAGGCGGTCAAAATGGGAGCCGTAGACCATGTACTTGTCGCGGACAAGCTTCTGAGAGAGGCGGAGAATACCGAAAGGCAGAGGCTTGAGGACCTTATCAGAAACGTGGAAAAGATACGTGGAAAGGTGACAATCGTCAGCACTGAACACGAAGCTGGTAAAAAGCTACTGGGGCTCGGCGGAATAGCTGCACTTCTACGATACCCCATAGCATAAACTTTAAGCCTTCTTCTAGCAACCTTTTTTTAAGCCTTAAAAAAGAGTTACGACGAGATTGGTTCAAGACACTAGTGCGCCCGAAAACTACCTCTATTGAAGGAAGTGAAAAACTTGAGCAAACCGACCGAGGTTGGAAGCTTAAAAGTAGGACATAACATCCTCATCGAAAACGAGCCTTGCAAAATCGTAGAGTATGAAAAATCTAAGCCAGGCAAACATGGTTCGGCTAAGGCTCGCATCGTTGCTATGGGGGTCTTCGACGGCGTTAAGAGAAGCATTGTAAGCCCGGTCGACGCAAAGATAGAGGTACCCCTCATTGAGAAGCACAGCGGCCAGATCGTCTCGATAGGCGAAGACACGGTTCAACTCATGAACTTGGAGACTTTTGATGTCTTCTTGACCAAGAAGCCCAATGAAGAGGAGTTAGGAACTAGACTTTCTGAAGGGTTAGAGGTCGAATACTGGAAGATTATGGACAGAATGAAGATCATGAGGGTAAAGGGCTCGACCTAATCAGCTGAGTCCCTACCGAGATTCATCTCGCCTTTTTCAGGTATCAGACTGACGCGCAGGTTTTAGGTAAAGGCAAATCGCGTACACGAATAACAACGTGGTTTGCCGCTTTACATACAATTTAGAAAAAACTGGTTGTTTGTCGCAGAGAAGGCAGTCATGGTTGCCAACTTACACTCCACGACCAATTCTCTGTCACGAGCAAGCGATAAGTTCGGCTGCTTAGCGAGCCATACGAATGATTTCAGCCTTGCGCCTTTCCACATCAAGCAAGGCGTACGTATGTTCTCCACTCAGATACCCACAAACCTCTCCAGGGTTTATGACTAACGTCTCTCTGACTGTCCGCACATCCGCTTTATGAAGGTGCCCGTAGACCAGGACATCGTATATTCCAGAGTTTATGAGGGAGTTCAGCAAGGCCTCCTCATGCCCATGTAGCAACGCGACCTTAAGTCCGTCAACCTCGATGTCAACGAAGAAGCTTTTCACCTCGGCTCCGATCTCGGCGAAACGTTTCTTTAGCAGTTCTCTCTCAGCGCAGTTGTTACCGAAGACGCCGACGAGCCTTGCCTTCAGGGGCTTAAAGTGAGACGGAACGAAGGGGCTTATGTAGTCGCCAGCATGCAGAACAAGCTGCACACCATCTTTGTTCAGTCGTGCGACGACTTCGTCGATCAGGGGCAGGTTGTCATGAGTGTCAGAAATTATTCCAACAAGCATGTCTTTTCCTCCTTTTGAGGGGTTTCTTAATGGATTAAGGTCATAATAACCTAAAACTTTTTACCTACGCTCGGGACTTTGTGGAAGCATCGCGCTTTAAAAGCGGCTTTGTCTCGTAATGCTCCACAAATAATGAAAAATGATGGACTGACAAGCTGTTGATTGACCGTGCCCACGATACTACTCGTCAATGATGACGGAATCTACGCGGTAGGGTTGCTTATCCTAAAAAGAGAGTTAGAGAAGTTAGGCAAAGTGGTCGTTGTCGCTCCGAAAGATAAAGCAAGTGGAGCAGGAAAGTCGATAACTGTCCGAAAGCCAATAAAAATCGAGGAAGTGCGTCTTTCAGACGGCTCGTCGGCTTATGCGATAGACGGTACGCCCGCAGACGCGGCCATGCTAGGCATATATAAGATTTTGAAACACCCACCGGATTTGCTCCTTTCAGGCATAAATCTAGGGTACAACCTCAATATCGATGACAACCTCTCCTCGGGAACCGTTGGCGCAGCCATCGAGGCGGCTATTCACCACGTACCAGCAATAGCGATGTCTTGTTTTGTTCCGAGATTATCGTCTGCGAAAAGTGAAGGATTGGTCTCGTCACAAGAGTTGGAGCTAGCAGCCGTCATAGCTAGGAGAGCAGCTAATTATGTTTTAGAAAAGAGTATGCCAGAAGGCGTGGATGTCATCTCGATAAACGTTCCAGAGAAAGCGGATCCAAGTAGAGTCAAGATCACAAGCCTCTCTTACTCCAAATATGCTGACATATATGTTAAACAAGAGGATGGTTATACGCTAGAGTGGGGGGCAGAATACGGTTCAGAGACTGATCCAGAAACGGACTTATATGCTGTTAGAAAAGAAAGGTTTGTGTCGATTACGCCAATAACGATCAGATTCCCTCACAGGAAGGAGAAATTAAAGGGCTTGTTGAGGATTCTCTCCTCTCCAGAGTAGTTTATCCTCCGTTTGTGAGGCCAAACTGGATCAGTTTTCCAGTTCGAAAACTTGTTTTTGGATTGAGCCTTCCATTTGGACGCTGGCGCGATGGTCGATTGAGGTTATGTAGGGATCGCAGACTAAGCCGCTGCGATTCCCCCTTTCTCCACCCAGCTAAACTTCTTTTGAAGCGTTTTTGGATAATAGAGCTTCCAGTCGAAGCCCACTTTTCTGCCCCAATAGTAGTAGACGCGGGGATCGATATAGCTCTTCAGTGATGTCCCGAGATTGTATTCTTTGGTTGACTTCATGAGCTTAACATTCAACTGAGCTTTTTTGAGCGCTTCCCGCGCCCGCTTTTTTGACTTTCTAGTCTTCTTCAGTCTGATTTGCGTCTCAAGCTTTTTGACGCGTTCCTCTTTACTTTTTAACGACTCCTTCCATCTTTTCGGGATCTTACGCTTATGGTTACAAGCGATAGCGGCTTCGAGATTAGCCATCTTAGCTACGTGTTTCTTCTCGAACTCAGGACTAGATTCACGAACTTTTGCACTTTTAAGATAGTCTTTCACGACTTTGGAAGCGTGGTAGGTTCGGAAAACCTTGGCCGTCAGTCCGGGCATAGCCTCGTTTAGGAACTCGTTTACGTCCTCTGATCTCACGCCTTCGAACATCGTAGATTTGGCATTTGAAGCGTATTCTCGTAAATTGTCTACAACTGCTTCAGGCAGACTCACTTCCTTGCGCCACTTCACATAGTCTTTACCTATGAAATCAAAGGTCACATGGCCATTAGAACCTATAGATATGTGGCGAGGCTCAAGCGTCGTCGCGCCAACAGTATCTGCTTCATCTTCGTCTTTTTCATCTCCAACTCGAAGCCTCAGTTCATCTATAAGGTAGCATACTGTGGCTATCTTTCTCCTCTTTTCGTCTTCCGCCCTCAGGCTGTCCCTGATTTTTCTCCTAACATCATCAATTTGGCGCTCAAGTTTCCGAGCCTTGTTGAACTTTTCTTTTTCCCTTTCCTGCTTGATGTTAGAGGAGTCTGCCAGCCAAACGTACTTCGTTTTTCCGCTGAGCTTGTCATTCCACTTAGCGATCCACATACAATTGGGTTGCCAAACGACCTCTTTCCAGTTTCCTTCAGGAACGGAAGCATCAGGTGAGAGATTCAAGATTACATCCTCTTTTCCCGCTCCATATTTCCACATGCCACGTAGCGGATGTTCCCCTCTACCCATGAATATCGATGAAGGCTCAACAACGTAGTTGCTGACTTCCATCTTCAAGCCATTGACAACGACGTATCCGTATATCTCCTTATTCTTCTCGCGCTCCGCCTTACGAGCTTGCGCGATTTGCTTCTTCTCCTCCTTCGTTAACCGCAGCTTCTTCTCAGCTTCCCCCTCTACATATCTCTGTATTTCTGAGAAATCGAAGTCCTCAGGCTTAGCTTCTTCTATGTTGAGAGCCGAACAGAAGTCTCGAAAGAAGTTTTTGACGAAGACCCAATCATTCACATATTCAGTGCCGAGCTTCTTTACCCACGCATACGCCATCTCTTCTTGATGAGGAGAGAGCTCAAGCTTTCTACCTTTATAGTATATGTGAAAGCCTTTGGCTTCATAAGGCCTAGACACGAGAACGCCGTTGTGAATTAGCTGTTTCATATCGCGTCTTTTCGTCCTTCAATTCACTAGATTTCAAACACTGGCAATCAGACAATGTACTGTAAAGCGTTTGAATCTCATAAGCAACTTCTTAAACTTTAGGTTCATAAATTTAATGCGCCTTAAAGCTCCCCGTACCTTATGCTTTTCCTTCTCCTTTCAAGATGTTTCTGAGCCAAGATCCTTTTTATCTTGTTGGAGAGAGAGTCATAGATATTTGGCAGGCTCCATCCCGTTTCAGAAAAAGCGTAAACCCGTTCAGGCATCTTTATGGTCACGTTGGCTTCATATCGCAGCCTGTCTTCGTCTCCTAATATTCTTGATGTCTTCACCGTAGACCTTACCTCCTGTAATTTTGGGAACGCCTTGCCCAAGTTGTTCACGACTCTCAAGAACTTGCTCTTAGCAACCTCGGCTTCGAAGGGGTCGTCTGGAAGACCTACAATATACGCTGGAACCACGCTACGTTCTAATGGAACCAGAAGCTTGACAAAGTCTCTGAAAGTGATTATTCCCTGTAACTCACCCCACAGAGTGACTAACGAATAGGTTGTTCCTCGTTCCATCATAGTGTCTAGTACAGTTAAGGCATCGTCGTTGACGCCGCAGGTAAGTGGGTTCGGATCCATCAATCCACCCACCAGTTCCGACAGACCCTTCTGAAGAGCACTGACCATAGCACCTTTTTCCAAACCCTCTGAAGGTATCATGCTAAAGACTATGTGGCTTGAAGACAAAATACCGCATAGGCCACGGGCATTAACCACTGGCAGATGGTCAAACCTTCGCCGTATCATCAGACTCCTTGCTTTAGCCACCGTATCCTCTTTTCTTACAGTTGTCGGCTTCGCTGTCATGATTTTGCCTGCCTTAACATTCCTTAACGTCGTTGATTTCAGAAGTTGACATATCGAACGATCAGTAACGACTCCAATAATCGACTCGTTCACAACAACAGGTAAAGTTCTCAGACGGTAATCAGTCATCATTCTAGCAACTTTGCCTACGTTGTCGTTAGGGGAAAGTTTCGGCGCAGAGATTGTGAGAGACGTTACCTTCCTCCTTGAGATATCTGAGGCTTTGAGAAGATCTCTCATCAATAGCATGCCCACTTTTTTGCCTTCGACTACGAAGGCCTCGTGCACATTCAGATTCCTGAGGGTACCTATAGCCTCGGAGATAGACGATTCCGAAGAAACTAGGATTGGTCCTTTTTGTAGAAATTCAACCCTAGCGGATCTGACTACCTCCAAAGGGCATTCTCCAATATTTGATGAAGGATTGCTTTTAGGATGCTGATGATTCTACGGATAGGTCAAACCTATCTGGCGTAGACTTCGACGAGGTCGCGGGCCGTGATTATACCTATGATCTCTTTCTTTTTGACCACAGGAAGGCGTTTAATGTGTTTCTTCGCCATCGTATAAGCTGCCTTATGTATGGTTGTTCCGGAAGGTATGGTAATTAAAGGCGACGATGCTGCCACTCCGACCAGCGTGCTTAAGTTACCGCCTCTGGCAAGGAAACTAGTGAGGAGATCTCTTTCTGTGAATATTCCACAGTGCTTCCCATCGCGGTTGACCAAAACGCTGCCAATTCTCTTTTTCCCCATTACCCTCGCTACTTCGCTGATGGTAAGATCTTCATCAACTGATATGACGCTTTTCGTCGTGAAATCGTCTACTTTTAATGAGGTTTCAGGACTCGCTGGCAGACTTTTGATCAGGTCTGAAGCCGTTACAATTCCAACCAAGTCTTTACCTTTGAAAACTACCAGCCTACCCTTCCTTTCGATCATCAGCTTGGCCGCCTCTTTCACTGTGGCCTTCGGTTCAACGGCGATAAGCGGAGTGGACATCGCTTCCTTGACCTCAACATTCTTGGGGTCTTTTCCCAAAGCTAAGACGCGGCTCAAAATATCACGCTCCGTGATTATGGCCCAAGGCTTCCCCTCACGCAAAACAATCAAACTTCCGATATGTTTCTCTCCCATGATCTTCGCCGCTTCGGCTACAGAGGCTTTCTCACCGATGGTTAATGGTTCTTTACTCATGATTTCCTCGACAAGTTTAACCTTAGAAAGCTCGTCCGTATATTGTCTGAAAGCTCTATCCATAGGGCTTGGAAACTCTTTAGAGAGATCTCGCCCCATTCTCTCCCTCCTCATTTTGTATAATTTGAACATTCAAATATTTGAATTTACGCTCTTTTTAACCGCCCTTGATAATCTACTTAGCCTTCCAGATGAAAGGGCTTAGCTGCTTAGAAGGCGATAGTTCGCTACACATGTGGAGAATCAGGTTTGTATTTAACCACCAGAAACTAGAGGAACAACATCGAATTCGAAACTATCTATCTGATTTTTTGGGTTCAGGAGAATATTCTGGCCTTTGGAAAAGATTCCGATATCCGTGCCTTTCAGATTGTATTTCTTCGTGAATACAATGAAAAAGTCTTCATAAGTTGATCCTCCAGGTAATGAGAATTCTTCTTCCTTTGGAACATTTAGTTGTTCCCTTATACGCGAAGTCACATAATTTACTTTGATTTTTAGCTCTCCCATAAACACACATCCATAATTGAATTTGGCAGATTCTTAAACCATTGGTTTCACACGCCCTTTGATACGCCTATCTGATGAGCACGTCTTTCTATGGATTAATGGGAAATAATTCTTTATTTACCACTCCAGATTTAAGTAGCAAAAAACATGTTTTGGATAACGGACCGGAAGCAGGGCCCATGCAAGTAACATTGGTGAACTATACTAAAGATGGAATCAAGACGATAGCGAACGCTGTAAGAGTTACGGGTCCCTTCTTTGAGCAGATGCCAGATGAAAAGCTCGTACGATATATGGTTAAGCATGACTATGGTTCAGCTCTCGAGCATGTGTCGTTCACTTTTGAGTTGAAGGATATAAGCGTGGCCGTATCAAGAGAACTCTTGGAGCACCGGGTAACCTCCCACACGGCGAAGAGTACAAGATACGTGAGCGAGGCAGGCGGCCTCCGATACTACACGCCTCCAAAGATAGAAGAGCCGCTTCTAGCAAAGTACAAAGAACATATGAGCTCGGTTTTTGAACTCTACAAGAAGATCGAAGAAGAAGTGGATCGAGAGTCGGCTAGGTACGTTCTACCCATGGCCCTTAAATGCACGTACGTTTGGACGATTAACGCTCGTTCTCTCCTAAACTTCTTAAGGCTTCGACTTTGCAAGAATGCGGCGCCAGAGATGCGGGAATTGGCCATCGAGGTTAAGGACGAAGCCATGAGGGCTTATCCAGAAATATTTGAAAACGTTGACTGTAGAGGCTCTCAATGGGGAGTCTGCCCTGAACCGAAAAAAAGAAGCTGCGGAAAATTTCCTCAGAAAAAGTAGAAGTGCCGCTTTCGTGTGCGCATGCGCTTCACCAGGCCATGATACCTTTAAAATAGAATTGTTCTGGTGCTAATTACTCTCTCTGTTCTTGCGCCCGCACGAGTAAGCCAGCAGACAAAAACACAGAGTCGACATCAGATACCAAGCAGGAACGAACATACCATACATATCAACTGAGAGGGTTATGAAAGCGGACCACAATGAACTAAAATCGAAGCCTACGGTTAGATGGAGCCCTATCAGGATGCCCCTTTGACTTGGGCCAGAAAATGAAGAGAGGCTTGATTGCATCAGACTAGTCAACGGAAACGTTGAAAATTCAACCAGAACTAGGTTCAATGTAAAAACGGGGTTGGAGACCGACGGGCAGAAAAGGAGAAATATTGACAATGAGGCTATTCCAGTGCAGACCATTATCGAACATGTACGGGATAACTCCAGAGGGCGGACAGAAACAAGGTAGTTAGGGCTCTTCCATGAACTCGATGAACTGATCCAAAGTTCGTTTTTCAAGCGTGTAATTGGTCTTTTTCTCTTCTCCTATAGTTGAATATGGCGCTCGCCCATAATCGTGTCCTGGATAGACTTTAACGTCTTCGTCAAGCTTCATCAACTTGCCGAACAAACTATGGTACATGTCTCTAGCGCTACCACCCGGCATATCCGTTCTTCCACACTCTCCCACAAAGAGCGTATCCCCTGTAAGTAGTTTGTCTCCTACCAGAAGGCATATACTATCGAAGGTGTGTCCCGGCGTATGAATTATTTTGATATCTAACTTACCAATTTTTAGAACGTCGCCACCGACCACGCCGACTTCCTTATCTGCCTTCGATGAACGGTAAGCCACTACTTTGCCGCCGAGCTTCGATAAGATTTCGCCATTACCTGCAGTATGATCCCAATGACCATGAGTGTCTATTATATACTTCACGGTCAGTCTATGTTCCTTTATTACTCGAATTATTACGTCCGCGTTAGAACTTGGGTCCACAACCGCTGCTTCTTTTGTTTCCCCGTCCCCTACGACATAGGAGAAGTTGTCGCCTTTTGCTTTAATCTGTCTGAAGTACATAGCAATCTCCTACGATTTCGTCCCAACATTCTTTGAGCCCAATGGGTCATATTTTAAAAAGATGAGCCGCGAAGATACTCTTTAGCCGGCAGCAACTCTAGGCTCATACCCATTCTAGACAGAACTTGCAGGTCTTTGACACAGCCCACACTGGCGTCTATGTTGTCGTAAACAGGATGAGCCCACATTTTCTCTGGCACTACGTTGAACTGCAATGGAATTCTTGCTGAAACCCCATATCTATTCCATAACGTCTTGGAAAAAACAGTACTGAAATACGAGCGGACAGAGGTGTAACTTTTTACTAGTTCAGAGGCCCCGAAAGCTCCAATCCCATGCCACAGTACGACGTCTTCAGGTGAAGCTATCGAGTATATGATGAATTGAGGCGACGCTGGCGTTTCATGGAAGTCGTAATTTAAGATTTTTTCTCCAGAAACCTCAAATTCGTCGTCTGCATTCGCAAAACTCACGTCCTTTGGGTCTATAGCATTTGGATACAGAGGCGTTGGCCTGTAGGCCACTTTGAGGCTCTTCAGCTCAGTTCCTTTGAAGTATATCTTTCCTCTAGCTGCACGTTTTGAGCCATATCCCTTGGTTGAGTGAGGAAGCAGAAGCAGGGTCGTCCTGTTCTTCATACTTCTTCCCATGCAATGATAGATTTGTTCAACGGCTGCATAGTCTTTGTGGTTTTCTCTGATAACATAGTGCAATAGGCCGTTGCTCGTCTCATTTTCCAAGACTGTATGAGGCATCCGCATCGAAGGAAGGCAGAGCCGCATACCAAATGACTCAGAAAGACCTTCAAGCTGCTCATATTTCACTGAGTCTACCATGTCCATGTAATTGCTTTGAGAAAGACGGCTCTCTATTGTTTCAACTTCGTCTTCGGTAATAAGTGACCCCTTGTACTTCTCCACGAATTTTCTATCGATTTCTAATTCTTCGTTCTTTACGTAGGCCGCCGGAAAAGCGCTTTGTCCGGTTTCCACTATCGATTCTTTGAGTGGGTTCATCGAATACCTGTCTGGTTCTATGTCGTCCGTGTTTAGAAGAAATGAAACTGCCTTTCCCAGTGACGGGTTCATCAACCTTTCACATATCTCGCCGATATCTCTCTTCTCAATTGCAAGCGTACTACGGTTTTCAAAGTAGTTTCCACAAACCTCAAGGAGACGAACGGCTATGATCCCTTGAAGCTCCTCCACCGTCAGTTGAGGGTTCGAGTATTCAACCGATCCCCTTAAGAATATGTGTTCGCCTTCAACAACAGTCTCTCTCTTTTGCCCTTTCTCCATGTGAAATAGGCTGGTTTTTCGCCAAAGACCTTTGAAGGCAGAAATCTTCCTCACCAAGGCCTCAATGCACGGCTTAGAGCTCTTGAGGAAGTCTTCAACAATCATTCTGCCTAAGGGTGTCGACAAGGCGTTCGTCAACCTCTTTCTAAGGATTCCGCCGCATAGATGCAGTCTTCACCGAAGGACATGCCATAAAACATCCTCACTAGACGAAAATGTTCTACAAATCCTAGATTCAGTAACGCGTCTAAGACTAGAGGGACCTTTTCTAAGACATATATTGAAACCTCCATTCCCTCAAGATTGGCTAGGGTTGTTTTCAAGAGGTCGACGGCAACGTCTTCACGCCCTTTGCGGCAAACCATGGGCCCAACTTCAGCCACTCCGCTATACGTCTTCCCAACGATGAACCCTAAGACATTCCCATCCTCTACTTTTGAGTAGCAAAGATTGGCAGTATTTGAGAGAATTGGGTTCAGTAACTTTTCTCGAGAGGCCCCGAAGCAAAGGGCGTCTAGATCAATGATCTCTTGAATGAGCCTTGCGTACGTTTTCCCTGAACGGTTTTTGGCAATTTTTGATGATGCTTTTCCCTTTAAAACCACTAGCGCCGAGTCTTTTTGGAAGCCGGCTCTTCCATAAAACGATACCAGATGTGGGTATGCGTACAAACCGACAGAGTCTACGCCTTTACTGGTCAGATATTCTAGGGAGTGCCCAACAAGGAGCGCCCCAACGCCCCTCTTACGATATTTTTCGCTCACGATTACGTTTCCTATCCAACCTACCCGATCGTAACTGATGGTTGTCGTTACGCCTATCTTCTCCGAATCTTCGATTGCCACAAAACAACCTTCGGGTTCTAAGTCCATCATGAACTCGAAGTCCTCTTCTGTCAGATCCCAATCCATCGTATCGGTTAGTTGAACGGCGAATTCAAAATCTTCGGCAGACATTCTCCTGACATGTACCATGCTATCAGCCCTGCAACTGAGATCTATTTTGTGAACCTACAGGCTTAACAGCCAGATATTATAGCTTGAAATGCAGCCCTTCTCTCTTATCCAAGCTTTTACATCTTTCAAGTGTTGCCTTTACGATCAATGGCAAAGCGATTGTAGCGTCACAATGGCAGGTTACGTATTTGCCACCTGCTTTCTCCTTCCCCCAGCTCAGGGCCTCTTTAAAGGTACATCCCGAAAGGCCCCCCCAATGTGGAGCGTCGGTTGTGATCTGAAAACCGTAGTCGTGTCCTGCGTCGG
>CAYZTF010000002.1:0-11415 GCA_964481305.1 uncultured Candidatus Bathyarchaeia archaeon
GCACCGGTTAAGGTGAAAGCTGTGATGAATCCGAGAGAAATCTCCATAGGTGAGGGCAAAGTTCCTTTCAGCGCAATTATTGCACCTATAATTGTCGCGAATCCCATCATAGAAGAATTTACGACCCGGGTAAGGCGGAGCAGGCCGATTACCTTTCTCAAGAAGATATCCTTCGTTAAAATGTAAGCTTGGAGAGCGAGTAGTAGACGATTTCTCCTCTTCGATCCACTACAGCAAGAATAAGTTCTTTCTTTATGCTTTGGATAAAATGCAGAACCTCGTCGAGTTTGCTGATTGGAATTGGGTTGCCCTCACGTATCCCGAACACAATGTACTTAGCCGCTTGTTCCCCGTATTTACCCCTTTCATATAAGCGGAAGTCTATCCCGAAGCCGAAGCCGTCTCTGACCACGTATCCTCGACTCCTGAGGTCGCGGTATATCAGGTATCTGGTCCACGTCTCAGCATCTACACTTCTCAGCTTGTCAAACAGTGCGGTAAAGTTCAGTTCCTTACTGTCCTTAGAGTCGACGACGTGCAGCCTTTTTTCGGCGACTAAGTAGAGAGCTTCACAGGATCCTAGAGTAGAGCCTTGTTCCTTTTCGCGTAGATTGCCGTACCCCCCTTGGTAGAGAAGTTCCGCATCTTTCTGCAGCGGAACAATAACCTCTTTCCCTTCCAAGACCGCTTCGATTATTTCCTCCGACATAATATCACTTGTTTTTAAAAGTTTGATTGGCCAGACTTTTGCACTGAAGTGTGACTCATTTTTCTTACGGATTCGGGGATGAGACTCATACATCGGCTTCTATGTCTCGGGGTTTCAAAGAAGCGAAGTCTTACCTGCGCTGCGTCACGGTTATTACAACTTCGATCGGACATTTTGGCGTGTTCTGCAGCTTCTCCCTCCACTCGTTTTCGACGCCGATCAACGCATAGATGCCAGCGACCTCTGCCTTAGCCTTCATTATCATGTTCATCAACGTACTCGGCGTCTCCCCGGTTTTTATAACATCGTCTACAATCAGGACGCTGTCTCCTCTCCTAAGAGAGCCTTTGGGCAGATAGAGGGAGGTCACGACAGCAGAGTCGCCTGGAATGAATGTTTCCTCGATGAACTCTTTGATACCGACCTCTTTACTCTTCTTAGCGATGAGGAGGTCGACGTTTAATGCGTCGGCCACTACTGTCGCCAACGGTATGCCGTCCGTGGCGGCGGTCAAGACTTTGGTTACGCGTCTTCCGGCAAATTTTGAAAGCGCAAGTTGAGCAGCCTGCTTTAGAAGAGGAATATCGCTTATTATCGATGTGTTGTCGAAGTATCCTGACTCGTCGAACTTGATTCTTCTCCTAAGCTCTTCCTCAAGTCCCACGAGCTTCTTCAACACGGCCCATATCTTCCGTGCTCTAGTTCCCCCGGGCAGAACATGCCCCTTAACATATCTACTTAAGACGGTGACAGGTAGCCCGGTTTTGGAGGCCATCTCCCGGTATGTGAACCTCTTCTTGGCAATGCGAAGTAACTCTATAGTCATTAGGCGGAATTGGAGGTCTTGTAGGTGTGTCTCGCTCATCACATATTCCTTCATTTAACAATAAAATGTAAAGATCAAGAGCTTCTATTCACTTAATTATAAACTTGATTTAAATTGTTTTTCTCTATGCACAAAGACCCGCGGAGGCGCGCATTCAAGAGAAAATTTCTTTAGATGCTCTTTCTATCTGATTCTTGGGCTCGTAGCCTAGCTCGGATCAAGGCGCTGACAGGGTGGCCAATTCCGTTCTGACGTAAGCCTTCGGAGCCGGAGAGCGCGGGTTCAAATCCCGCCGGGCCCACCATTCGCTATCGATGTCTCGAAGTAGGTCTGGAATTCTTCAGCCTATGGCGATCGATACGTTTTTCTTGATCTGCAACTTTCTTAGATGAGACCAATTTTTAAGGGCGTGGCAACAAACATCTTTTGAAGTCTAGAAGTACACTTGCGTACCATTATTCAGGAAGCGAGCAGAAGGTGCCGACCATAATTAAGAAAAACGTAGAGAAAACGGATAAAGGTCTACCGAGGAGTACAGAAACGGTTCTGCCTAGGTTATACAAGCCGAACGAGGTTGAACCCAAGTGGCAAGAATACTGGCGCCGACCCGAAGTTTACAAAGTGTACAGGTTTGATTATTCAGATGAGAACAAACCTGTCTTCGTCATCGACACTCCTCCTCCATTCACCTCTGGCGAGTTACATACGGGTCACGCATATTGGAACATAATCAATGACACCGTTGCCAGATACATGAGGATGCGGGGCTATAACGTTCTCCTACCGCAGGGCTGGGACTGTCAAGGACTTCCGACCGAGTTGAAGGTTCAAAATATTTGGAAGGTTCCGCGAGACGACAAGGAACTTTTCCGCAGGAAGTGTATGGAATGGACTGAAAAGATGATTGCCAGCATGAAGGGGACAATGACGAAGCTGGGTTATAGACCCGACTGGGAACAGTTTGAGTATCGTACCATGGATGCATCTTACTGGAAGAACGTGCAATTGACTTTGTTGGAATTTTATAAGAAGGACTTAATCTATAGATCCGAGTTCCCGGTTCATTGGTGCCCAAAGTGTGAAACTGCCTTGGCGCAGGCAGAGCTTGGATACGTAGAGGAAGAAGGACTTCTATATTATGTCAAGTTTCTCTATGAAGACGGCTTCCTTGAAGTGGCGACGACTCGCCCGGAGATGCTTCCGGCTTGCCATGCTCTAGCTGTGCATCCTGAGGATAACCGATATTCGAAGCTCATAGGAAAGAAAGCGAAAATCCCTCTCTTTGAAAGAGAAGTTCCCATACTTTCTGATTCAGATGTTGACCCCGCGTTTGGAACAGGCGTCGTCATGATCTGTACTTTTGGAGACGAGCAGGACATCAGATGGTATCAGAAGTATAGGCTGCCCATGTCAAAGGTAATCGATGAAAAAGGCAGAATGATCAATGTGGGGAGATACGATGGGCTCAGTATACTGGAGGCTAGGAAAAAGATGACCTCGGATCTCAAAGAAACGGGACTTATATCGAAAGAGGAACGTCTGACCCACAAAGTCCTCTGCCATACTGAGAGACCGGACTGCATGTCTCCTATCGAGTTTCTAGCCAAAAAACAGTGGCTGATAAAGACTGTTCCCTTTAAAAACGAGGCCCTAAAGGCATGCGAAGGGATGCAATGGACTCCGAAGTATATGCTGCAGAGACTGATCGACTGGACTGCGAGCATCGAATGGGACTGGGTGATCTCTAGGCAGAGAATATATGGCACGCCCATACCTTTCTGGCAGTGCAGCGACTGTGACGAGATCATTCCTGCCAAGACTGAGCAACTGCCCGTTGACACAGCTAAAGAAAAGGCTCCTGTTGAAAAATGTCCGAGCTGCGGATCCAAGAACATTGCTGGGACCGAAGATGTCTGCGACTGCTGGATCGACTCAAGTATAACGCCACTTGTCATCTCAGGATATTTTGACGGAAAAAGCAGTTTTGACAGAACGTATCCTTCAACTATTAGACAACAGGGCCACGACATCATAAGAACATGGCTGTTCTACACAGTCATGCGATGCCTCATCTTGACGGGACAGGCTCCGTTCAAAGGTGTACTGATAAATGGCCACATACTAGGCCCGGACGGACACCGCATGTCCAAGTCTAGGGGAAACGTGATCTCTCCGGAAGATCACTTAGACGAGTACGGCGCAGACGCGCTCAGACAGGCACTTCTATCCTTAACGATCGGATCGGACTTCGCGTTCAGATGGGAGACAGTCAAGTATGGCAAAGGCTTCTCGCAGAAGTATTGGTCAGCCTCAAGGTTCGCTCAGCCATTCCTAGAAAACTACAAGCCATCTCCAGACGACATAACTCACCTACACCTCATAGACAGGTGGATCCTCGCAAGACTTGTGAGAGCGGTGGAAAAGATCACAGAAGCACTAGACGAATGGCAATTTCACTTAGCGGTGGAGACCGTTCAAAACTTCTTCTGGCATGATTTCTGTGATCAGTATCTCGAAGCCGTGAAGAGTCGCCTTTACGCTGAGGAAGAAGGCAGAGACAAGAAGGCGGCGACGTATACACTCTACACAGTGCTTCTAAATACTACTCTTATGCTGGCCCCGATCTGCCCACACATAACCGAAGAGGTCTTTTCTCACTTGTTTAAGATAAAGGGTTTATTGACAGTTCACGCGGCGAATTGGCCCGAGGTCAAGAACCTCCCATTCGATAAGGAGGCGGAGGCTAAAGGCGCCGTATTCGTAGAAGCGTTGTCCAAGATCAGAGGCGAGAAGGCTAAAGCAGGGATTCCATTGAGCGCTCCATTAGATTCTGTCACAATTAAAGCGCCGGAGCAAGACCTGCCAGCCATCATGGAGACGGAAAGGGATCTGAAACGGATTCTACGAATAAAAGACCTGCGGTACGAAAAAAGCGAGAGCATCGAAGCTGAAATAAAACGCTCTTAGGATTGCTTAAAGCGCAAAATTGCAGCTACGCCGCCGAAGCTTTTCATTAACGCTACCCCCTCTTCCGTCTGGGTCGAGATGACCTCAACTCTTGCGTCAGTTGCTTCGGTCAACTGAGCCAACTCATCGATCAAGTCTTCGGCCTCATCCACAACTAGGGTTGGCACCTGGCATTGTGGGCAGGCCTTACCTGCAATCGCACCTTCAATGCCCTTGAATTCTGCTTGGCTTAACGTCTTCTTTTCCGTGTAGCCGCAGTTCGTGCACTTTATTGTAACCCGCACTTTTTCAAGGTCCTCCGAGAGGAGGAGAAGTTTAACGGTTTCTTTATTGAGGCATTCTCGGACTTCATCCTCACCATAAACGGCCAGACCAGTATCGTGACCAATCTCGTAGAGGAAGCTTTGAACCAGCTTTTTCTCTTCAAGATAACGAACTTTCCGCAGTGTGTCTGTCGACTTCTCAACAACCTCCTCTACACCCTGTTCTCCCACATAGGAGGTGTCGACGGTTCCCAGAACCTTATCTCTAAGCGTATACTGAAGGTGGCCGCCGCCTTCGAAGTCGTATTTTGTTGGCCCTGGTCCGCCTATGATGATGCCTTTGAGGTCAGGAACCTGGAGGAATATCTCTTCTGCGTGTTTTGCCACCCGTTTGTAGTACTCGTTGACCTCGGCCTCCCTCAGCCTCTCAAAACGTCTAGCGGATTGGCCTCCGGCCCGATGCTTCCCGGAAAGACCTGAGGTAATATTTTTTACCATGTCCAGTTTTCTACCCTTTAGAGTCGCGAAGGAGGCTCCGCTACCATCCACGACGAGTATCCCATAAGTATCCTTTTCCTTCAGCATATCCCGTAACGGCTCTATGTGAAATTGGCTGTCGCATCGGTAGAAGTATATGGTTATGGGCTCGGGCGGAACCACCACGTAGAGTTCCATCCTTTCGCTTCCGGGGCCGTTCTGGGGTATTGCGCCGGTGAATATTGCCAGTCCGGTCGGTGGCGGGGTCTTGAATAGTTTCAGGCGCTGCATCGTCTTCTCGATCGCGTCCTGAACGTTCTTCCTTGTGCTCCTCGATTTGATGTTGGAGGCGGTTCCAAGCTCCTGCCTGAGATTATTCATAACGTCGCTTATCTGCCGGTCCGGGGGGACGTATAGCGAGACCAGTTCGGTGTGCTGACCTTTCTTTGACGCTAGAACATCCAGCGACTTCTTCAGTCTAAACTCCAGAAGTGAGCTTTTGTCCTCCGACATCAGAGATCACATATCATCGTTTGAGAAGGGTCGCTGAACCTAACCCGAAAGCAACTTATATAGTTTAGCACGTAGAAACTTGGAGTTGGATCGACCTTGAAGATTGTAATGAAAATCGGTGGCTTTGCTTTTCCCTTAAAGCCAGACATAGAGACCGTTTCATCTTATGCCAAGATGCTTATGAGGCTTAAAGACGCGAGCCACAGATTAGTTATTGTAGCCGGTGGAGGAGGAACGTCTAGAGCGTATATTGATGCGGCCAGAGCACTAGGAGAGTCGGAAGCTGTATGCGATGTCATTGGCATAACGGCTTCGAGATTGAACGCTAGGCTTCTCATAGCTAAACTTGGAGAATATTCGTATCCAGAGCCTCCGACAAGCATCGAGGATGTGAGAAAGGCGTTTGAGAAAGGCAAAATTGTCGTTATGGGGGGCTTACAACCGGGACAATCGACGAACGCCGTGGCCGCGGCCGCGGCGGAGGCCGTGAAGGCGGACTTATTCATAAACGCGACGGATGTGAACGGCGTGTACACAGCCGACCCGAAGAAGGATCCGAAGGCGAAGAAGCTGGACAAGATCAAGGCCGACGATTTGCTGCGGATGATGCTTGCCGGAGAGCTTTCAGCCGGGAGCTACGAACTCTTTGACGCCGTGGCCGTGAAGATCGTGAAGCGTTCGAAGATACCCACATGGATAATCGATGGAAGGAACGTCGAAAACATTGAAAAACTGATCAAAGGAGAGAAGCTGGGCACACAAATAGTGCAGTGAACAAAACGAGGCAACGACGAACCTCTACTGTTCTTTCATGAAGCCCGATAGAGTCTGACGCTGTCTTGAGTTTTAAAACTTAAAGGCTGAGACTCTTTACTTGATACTACAGCGGGGGTCCCCGAGCCAGGTCAAAGAAAGATCGACCAGAGGGGGAGGACTCAAGATCCTCTGGCGTAGGCCTTCGTGGGTTCGAATCCCACCCCCCGCACCACAGATAAACCCTCGAGTGCTTTAGCCTACTTTCGCTTTCTGAATATCTTGGCATCATCCATATCCCATACATGGTCGGATCCTGCATCCACAAGCTTTGTGCTTCTTCAACCGTTGATGCTACTTCTGAAACGAGTTCATCGTCCAACAATTCACATATGAAAATTGAAAAGATGGCTAATTACTATTTCATTTCAATGAAACTGGCACAGTGAAGAAAAAGGAGTTTGAGAGTTGAAATTCGCATTTATAAACCCAGGTCCAAACACAGACCTTCCTGTCGAAGAAAAGGGCATGGTTGGAGCAGCCCCGCCTCTAGGCACACTATACATCGCCACCGTTCTGAGAAAAGAGGGAATAGATGTTTCTGTAATCGATGAGGCGGCTCAGGGTTTTTCCTTTAGGGGAATGCTGAGTTGGGTGAAGAAGGAGAACCCTGATGTTCTTGGTTTTTCTACGTATAATATCTCTGGAAGTAGAGCGGCAAGAATAGCCAAGAAAGTCAAGGAAGAAAACCCTAACGTCCTTATAGTCTTTGGCAACTTTTATGCTACTTTCAACGCCGAGAGGATTCTGAAAAAATATCCATGGGTTGACGTGATAATTCGAGGAGAAGGAGAATATACCTCGCTTGAATTGATAAAATCTTTAGAAAAGAAAGAAAACTTCAAAAAAGTATTAGGGATAACTTTCAGAGTTAAGGATCAAATACTCACTACGCCAGATAGGCCACTCATCAGAGACATCGATTCTTTACCTTTCCCAGATCGTGAGCTTTTGGACGCCGAGTATCATTCTACGACCATGGGGATAAATGTTGCACCTAAGAAGTTTACGACCTTCGTTTCCTCTCGTGGTTGCGCTTTCAGTTGTCGTTTTTGTGGGTGCCAAAGATTAGCTAGGGGTCTCTGGCGACCTAGGTCCGTGGACAACTTAATTCAAGAATTGCTTTATCTAGTCAGTGAAGGGTATAAGCAACTTCTTTTCGTTGATGATAATTTCACGTTGAATCCCAAGAGAGTGATTGAGCTGTGCAAAAGAATGAGAAAAGAGAAGATTGATGCAGAATGGATTGCTGATGGGCGAGTCTCGCAATGTTCCCGAAATATGCTTCGAGAAATGGTAAAAGCCAACTGTAAAATGCTCTATCTTGGTATTGAAAGCGCCAACATGAATATTTTGAATTATTACAATAAACAAACAACTCCTGAACAAGCAGAAATCGCGGTTGAGAATGCCAGAAGTGAGGGGGTAGACGTAATAGTCGGCTCATTTATTCTGGGAGCTTCTAACGAAACAAAGCAAGAAATTCAGAATACCATAAACTTTGCTCAAGAATTGAAAGTAGATATTCCACAATTCAACATACTCAATGCTTTTCCAGGAACCGATATATGGGAAGAACTGAGGATGAAAGGCGTTTTGAATGAAGAAAAGTATTGGGAGACCGGCGTCTTTGTCTCTGAAGTCTCACCCAACACTGTCCCATATGATGAAATCAAACTAATGGTCAGAGAGGGTTATCGCCGTTTCCTTACTCACCCTAGATACATCTTGAGAGAGCTTTTCAAAACATTCACGAGTAGATATCGAATTAATCTTTTGTTTAATAATCTGAATAGAATTGACACAATTACAGAAAATGTACGTTCAATTACATAACATTCGCGCGCACGATTAGTAAAAGGTGAGGAGCGGGGAGATTTGCGGGTGACATCTCCGCATAGGGTTGGGTTCGAATCCCACCCCCGCACCAGAGATAAAACCTCGACATTTGCAGCTATTTCCGTTTTCTTAGTATCTTGGTATCATCCACATTACACCCTAATCGATCAACAGATGATGGCCGTTACCTAAATTCAAATAAAGTAGTGCTCCGCAGTTTCTAGTGAGGAAAAAAGATGGTTCACTTTATAGTACTTGGCAAATGGACGGAACAGGGCATCCGAAATGTAAGAGACGCACCCAAGAGAATAGAGGGAACCCGCAGCATGATAGAGCAGGCCGGAGGAAAAATGCAGCTCTATTACACCATGGGCGAATATGATTTCGTGATGGTTGCTGAGGTACCGAACGATGACGCCATGATGAAGATCCTGCTCCAGCTCGGTACCCTAGGCAATGTGCGTACACAGACGCTGAAAGCTTGGTCCGAATCCGAAGGCGCGAAAGTGATATCTCAGCTTCGGTAACACTTCCACCAATACGCTAACAACCTCCCCTTTTATTTTAAGCTCCCAGCACACGAGCGATATCTCCACTCTTGAGTTTCTAAAGGCTTAGAAAGCCTATTTTGGACTTAGGATGCATAGTTTCTCGCGTCTACGCAAGCTTTTGCCGCCGTCGCATTCCAGGTGGCGCGGTCAAAGCCTGACCAAAAGCAATTCAACAAAACTAGAGAAGCCAGAATGCCAAAACAGAAAAATTTGATATCTTAAAACCTTATACTTTGAAGTGGCTCCCGAAATTGAGCTTCAAAGCGCTGTTAAAAGAAGAGTTGGTGGAATGGCTGCTGGCCGGTGAGCCTTGGATAGTTTATCGTACATTGATCGATCTTCTGGATAAGGATGAGAAAGATGAGGCAGTTGTTGCAGCAAGAATGGCAGTGCCCAAACACCCACTAATAGAGAAGATTTTCAAAGGCCTGAATGAGGATGGTTACTGGGGAAGACCGAAAGACATTCACACATGGTGGCCAAAGAAAGACACTACTTTCTGGCTGCTTCCGGTGCTATCAGATTTCGGTTTCAACGTGGAGGATAAGAGGATTGCTAGAGTCTGTGAATATGTGTTTAGCATTCAGCTCGAATCAGGCGGCTTCGGGTGGTCTCCACCAACGAAACCGAGTGATTGTCACAGCGCCATTATAACTGAGTCATTAGCAAAACTGGGTCTGCTGCGAGACCCTAGGCTACAAAGAGCCTACGAATGGTTCACCAAAAGACAGCGTCTCGACGGCGGGTTCTGGTGTAAGAACACGGGGCAGATTGGCGGACCAAGAGAGAGGGAACCAAGCTGCGCCCTCGCCACAATGTTTGTACTCGGAGCATTAGCCCAAAATCCAGAGCTTCGAAACAGCGATGTTGCCGAAAAGGGAGTAGATTTCCTTCTTGAATGCTGGAGAAACAGAGGGAAAATCAAATACGCAGGTCATGACAGCCAGATTGGAACCGACTGGGAGAAACTGAAATACCCGTTTACCGACTACAAGATCCTGAAGTTCCTAGATGTTCTATCTCAGTTTGAAAACGCCAAGAAAAGGCTACAAGAAACGCGGATGGCAGATGTACTTCTATCAAAACAAGACGAAAAAGGACGGTTTAAACCCGAATCAATCATCAAGGTGTGGTCCGATTTTGACTTTGGACAAAAAGAGAAGCCTTCAAGGTGGGTCACCCTTCTAGCTTTGCGGATAATAAAGAGAATCTACAGTTAGAAAACCGCGAACTAATTAATCGTTGCAGCAAGAGAAACACAAACGAACCTATTCACATATCTCTGTCCACAACGCGATCCAATGCCAAAAAAAATAAAGGCAAGGAAAAATATAACAAGTTTATCCGTAATCATGTTTTTGCAACAACAATTTGATGCCTACTACAGACCTGAACATTACAGGATTAGGTAACGGAGGTGAGAATGCATTGAGTGGGGCGCCAACTGACTTGAAGACGTTTATGATTAAAGCAGAAATCTCGTTCTCCGATAGACCACCCATCAAGACCCACATATCAGTTAGGGAAGAAAACGATGAGAAGGCAATTGACAAAGCCTGCGAACAGCTAAAGAAGCAACATCCTAAAGCAAAGAGCATGACCTTGTCAACGCAAGCTACCAGAATTAGCTATAAGAAAGAAACGAAAGGGTGGGCAAAGAAGAAGCTCTAACGCACAATAACCCGTCTAGACATAGGGTGAGATCTGAGTCCCGGCTCTCACCAAGAGTAGACGCCTTTCTTCACATCAATGAATTCAGTTAAAAATAAAACAACTTAATTAGGTAAAGCACGGTCAGATGAACAGGATAATAGGCGTAGAAGATATATTTTCTCCATGAAAGGTAAACAGCGTTTCCATTAATTTTCTTCTCCAGCCGCAGATAACCACTCTTATGGAGAAGTATGATCGGCAAGGCAAATAAAGAGAATATTTGGATGCCAGAGAGCAGTAAAGAAAAAACATTCAGTAACACGCATAAGAAAACGCCCTCCTTCGTGTTTTCCCTAAGGGTTCGCATACAAACTATCAACACAATGCCATACAGGCCATAATCGAAGTTTATAAAGAAAGAAACAAGGAAAGGAAGCAAAACCATTAACGGGTCCATTAGGAACATAACGCCAAAGGAGAGAGTGAAAAAGACGTTTAACGACTCAAAAGGTCCATATCCTGCGGCAAGATAAAACGGAACTTGAGAAATAATGGCAAAAACCAAAAGTCTTGTCAAGTAATGTCTTACGTTTCTTGTCCTCTCGACTCCTAAGACCAGGAGATAGCAGAAGATAGGGAAGGCGAGTCTTCCTATAATGCGCAGAAATATGAACTTAGGATACAGTACAACCCCTAAATGATCTATGGTCATTGATACTATTGCTGTCAGCTTCAGTATGTCGCTTCCGACGTCATAGCGTCTTTCCAGATAGCAGAACTCCTTTCCAGATATGTTTCAAGGAC
>CAYZTF010000002.1:11515-27032 GCA_964481305.1 uncultured Candidatus Bathyarchaeia archaeon
ACGTCATAGCGTCTTTCCAGATAGCAGAACTCCTTTCCAGATATGTTTCAAGGACATTTATCGTGTTCGCTTCCGGTTCTAGTATTTGAATAAGAATTATTTTTCATTTGCTAAGAAAGGGTTGTGAGAGAGATCTCCATGGTTCAGCCCTCTACTTCAATAATCTTATCTTTTGATGGAGAGCTACGACGTATTCTCCTTCACCTGTCTTCTCAATGGAGTCCTGCCTAGATCGTGGTAACCCTAGCGTGAATACGCAATGCTTTTCGCCGATCGATGAGGAAAACAATGTTTGGAGAAGTCTAATAGACGGATACCTTGCCAACGCCTCTTATCTTCAGAAACTCTGAAATAAGCTCTCCTGGAATCTTGGTCTCAGTTATTAATGTTAGTTTAGGCTCTGGTGAGAGTTCAGGATCGTCCACGATGGCTTGACGTATGCTCATATTTCTGTCTGCCAAGAGGGAGGCCGACTTCGCCAGAATCCCGGGTGTCTTGGCGTCCAATGGCGTGATCTCTACCACACCCATTGCTAGATGTCTCGCAACCTCTTTCAAGGAGTGGCCAGCCGACCGTATGTTACTGAAAAGAGTCTTCAGCTCCTGGTTTTCTTCTATAGACCTCACTGCCTCATTCACCGTCCTCCTGTCCACCCCAGCGACCCGGCCTAGTCTAACTGGTGGAATCTCTATCAAGTCGTTACAGTATATCTTGCCGTCCCGGACGTTCAAACCATTTTGAATTAAAACCTTGGCTACAGAAAGTCGTTCAGGATGACCTCTTAGACACTCCACTACCTTATTCCACATAAAGGCCCTCTCGGGCACATTTATGTACACAGCTCATATAAATAGTAAACGCCGATCGATCCACTGGATACGAGGCTGTCTAAAACAAAAAGAGGAGAAGAATGGAAGGCTACCAAGTTCACGCTGGAATTTTGGGCAGTGCCTTCAATCCTTCCTTGAGCATATTCTCCGTTGCTTCGAAGTCCACCAATTTTCCGCTCATGTAGTCGTCGTATGCCTGAAGGTCCAATAAGCCGTGTCCGCTGTAGTTGAATAAGATAACTTTCGCTTCACCAGTCTTCTTACACTCGCGAGCAATGTCGATGGCTGCTTTGACTGCGTGAGCCGTCTCGGGCGCCGGGACGATCCCCTCAGTCTGAGTGAAGAGTCTTCCCGCTTCCATGACCTCGTTCTGGTGGTAGGCAATGCTTCGCATGCAGCCATGCTTGATCAGTATGCACATGGTCGGCGCCTTCCCATGGTATCTCAACCCCCCCGCGTGTATTGGTGGACACTGATAGGTGCTTCCGACGGTGAACATCTTCGCTATAGCGATTATTCTCCCGGTGTCGCTGTAGTCGTAGGCGTATTTTCCCTTCGTCGTTGATGGAACCGCCTTCGGTTCGACGGCGACGAACTCCGCTTCGAGCTTCCCCTTCAGCTTGTCTCCCATGAAAGGGTAGCAGAGGCCGGCGTAATTGCTTCCTCCTCCAATGCAGCCGATGATCACGTCAGGATCCTCGTCAAGGATCTCCATCTGCTTCTTCGCTTCCTGTCCAACGATGGTCTGATGAAGTAGCACGTGATTGAGCACGCTTCCGATCGTGTATCTCGTGCCCTCGTGCGTCAGACAGTCTTCGGCGGCTTCACTGATAGCTATTCCTAGGCTTCCAGGGTGGTTCGGATCCTTCTTGAGTAGTTCTCTCCCAACCTTGGTCTGGTCGCTGGGTGACGGATAGACCTTCGAGCCGTATAGTTCCATAAGAACTCTTCGGTAGGGCTTCTGCAGGTAGCTACTCCTCGTCATGTATACGGTGCTCTCAAGACCGAATAATGCGCAGGCATAGGATACGGCGGCTCCCCACTGACCCGCCCCAGTCTCTGTAGCCAGTCTCTTAATGCCTTGTTTTGCGGCGTAGTAGGTCTGAGCGATAGACGTGTTTGGCTTATGGCTTCCCGGTGGGCTGAAGTCCTCGCGTTTGTAGTAGATCTTTGCCGGCGTTTTCAGCTTTTCTTCGAGCCTCTTCGCTCGATACAGCGGTGTAGGCCTCCCGACTTTGTAGTAGGCCTCTATAACCTCCTCCGGTATAGGTATGCGAGGCTCTGTCGACATCTCTTGCATAACGCATTCTTTAGCGAATACTCTGAGCATCTTTTCTGGCGACGCCGGTTTCATGTTGCTTGCGTCCAACACTGGTGAAAGTGGTTCTGGCAGGTCTGGAACGATGTTGTACCAGCTTTTGGGCATCTCCTCTGGGTTTAGCAAGACTTTGATTTCGTTTACTTTCAGGGCTATACCTCCCTTGTATTTCTTCGCTTTTGATGTATAGGTCCCTAATTGGGGAGACAGGTAGTATTTAAAACTTATGCGTACAGAAAGCGACGTACGACAGGCTAGGGGCCAAGTAACGACCTAATATAATCAAAACATCTTACAAAATTCTTATTATTGTACGGGGGCCGCTAAATATGCAGAGGTAAGAATATGACGATGTGTGGCAATTGTGGAACGGAGATTCCACCTGAAAGCAGGTTTTGTACACGATGCGGCGCCCCCATACAGCCTTTGACCGGAACAAGAGAAGCTTTGAAGTACGAGATCAAGTACCAGCCTTCCTACTCCTTACTAGAAGTACAGATTCCGGCAGGCGGCCGTATTACGGCAGAAGCCGGAGCAATGACCTACATGAGCAGCAACATCAGAGTCGAAACACGCACCAGAATGAAGGAGTCCGGAATCTGGGGAACCATAAAGGTCTCTCTGCTCGGCGGGGAAACCCTCTTCATCAACGATTACATAGCTGAAGGCGAACCTGGAAAAGCAGGGTTCGTCTCCGCGCCTCTCGGCGACATTACACGGCTGGAAGTAGGCGCGAGCAAAGGCTACATCATCCAAAGCGCCGGCTACATCGCCTCAACAGAGGGCGTAAAGCTGGATACTGAGTGGCAGGGCTTCACCAAAGGCATCTTCGGACAGAACCTCTTCATGATCAAAACCGTCGGAGAAGGCGACGTCTTCATAAACACCTTTGGAGCCATCGATAAACACGAACTTAAGCCAGGCGAAAGCTTGATCGTCGACAACTTCCACCTCGCCGCTTTGAGCGACAACTGCGACTACAAGGTGCGTATGTTCGGAAGCCTGAAGTCAACGATTTTCGGCGGCGAAGGACTGGTCACGGAAGTCAACGGACCGGGCGAGGTCTACGTCCAGACTAAGAACGTGCAAGAATTCGTGAACTGGTTATGGAGATACATCTACCCAAGGGTGAAAGCCACTTCAGAGAGTTCAACAGGACATTGGGGGAGATAATATCCGACATTTCCCTAAATTTGAGGTGCCCCTAAACATACTTTTCCGAGAGAAAAGACCTTTTGATGAAGCTGTGTTCAAAATACAACTTCATACTATGTTGGTTTAAGTTCCGTCCAAACGTGAATTTACTTCGCACCTCTTTTGTTCCGCATCTCAATGGCTTAGGCCAAAAGCTTGTTACCTATACCTTTTATTCTATGTTTTCTCAATCGACGCAATGTTTTGAATTGTAGCTATTCCAAATTCTTCTACAAAATCTAGGAATAATAGTGTGTTTCGACAAACCCAACCATTCCGTTTCCAGTATAAGCGACGAAAAGACCCTGTCTTGATACAAAAAATCACTTGCGCCATGCGCTAATTAAAAAGGCAAATTTCATTTCTTGCCTTTTGCGCCATCTCGCTCACAGTGAAGCATTTAAGACAAGCATGATTGCGATTATTATGAGCCGAAATGAACTTTCCAAAGCTAGTGGAGGTTCGCCAAAAACTTCCCTCGGATAGACTAGACGATTTTGTAGCATCAATCAAAAGTGAGTTGCACAGAATAGGCCTCGATAAAAGAGTGAAGGTTGGCTCAAGGATAGCCATCACTGCTGGAAGCAGAGGTATCGCACATTACGCTGCAATATTGAAGACTGTGGTGGAGGAGGTTAAAGAGGTAGGAGGTAAACCTTTCCTCATTCCGGCTATGGGTAGTCACGGCGGGGCTACCTCCAAAGGCCAGACAGAAGAGTTGAGAAGCCTAGGGGTAACGGAGGAGAGTGTTGGTGCACCCATTGTTTCTTCGATGGAGGTGGAAGAGGTAGGAAGGCTTGAGAACGGTGCACCCGTATATGTGGACAAGAAGGCGCTAGAAGCCGACGGCATAATTGTCGTTAACAGGGTTAAACCACACACGGACTTTAAGGATAAGATCGAAAGCGGCCTGATGAAGATGGTGGTCATCGGCTTAGGAAAGCAAAAAGGTGCAGAAGTTTTACACTCTTATCAGGCAGAAGGCTACCATAAGCTTCTTCCGTTGATTGCGAAGACGATTATGAAGAAGACGCCTATAATCTTAGGGGTGGCCATAGTTGAGAATGCGCTCGAAGAGATCGCTGTCGTCAAAGCTATTCCACCGGAGAAGATTGAAGAAGAAGAGGTCAAGCTTCTAGAGATCGCTAAGCAATTGATCGGCCAAATACCCTTTAAAGAGATAGATCTCTTGATAGTAGATGAAATTGGTAAGAACATAAGTGGCCAAGGCATGGATACTAACGTAACAGGCAGATTCTGGATTCCAGGCGAATGTGAGCCAAGAGCCCCTAAAATAAAAAGGATTGTGGTCTTAGACCTGACAGATGAGACCCATGGAAACGCTATCGGAATAGGGTTGGCCGACCTGACGACGAAGAGAGTTGTAGAAAAGATAGATTACAACTCAACATTTGTAAATTCTTTGACTGCAGGATGGCCCGAAGTAGGGAAAACGCCCATGTTCTTACCTACCGACCGCGATGCGATAGCCACAGCAATCAACACATGCGGTCCAATAAACCCACAGGAAGCAAAGATTGTAAGAATAAAGAATACATTGCAGTTGGACCGCATGTGGATCTCGACGAGTCTCCTTGAAACACTGGAATGCGACGAAGAATTGAAAAAAAGGCTTGAAATCCTAGGGAAACCAAAAGAAATTCAGTTCGATGTCCTCGGAAACCTAGCGCGCTGAACCAAAAACCGTCCAACAGTAAATAGATTGAGCTTATGGCTCCCTGACATTATTTAAAACGCGTCTTAGTTATGTACGAACTTAGGCTCTATGAATGGAGTCAGAGAGACTGAGGTAGAGGCTTAAGGGCGTGCTAGTTGCCTTGACGACTCCTTTTGCCAATGATGAAATAGATGAGGTGTGTGGATCTTTAATCCAAGTTCTCAAAGACGTTAGCGAGCTGATTGACACTTTGGAAAGATTCATTAAATGGGGCACCATTAGATTACTCTGGCTGATGAAGACAGGAAGAGCCGTCGGATCGATGAAGACGCCTATGAGTTCTGAAGCCACCACATGCTAACCATAGTCAAAGGTCTCGCACACAACGCCAGCATCGCCAGTTCTAGAATCGCAGGTTTTTCTCAAGGCTAAGGTAGAGCTGTTCATAAACCTGCAATGCGCTCTCAAGCGTCTCGTCCAAGTCTCTGTTTCCCTTCTCAACCTCCTCCATCGCTTCTTCAACTAGTGCCCTTGTCCCGGAAGTCACAAGACGCTCGTCTATGCTACTGAGAAGCTTTATGAGTGCTTCACCGAAACCGGTGATCATGAAGACTTTCCCCTTTCTCTCGGCGTAGCCTCTGTCTACAATCAGCGCTGGGTACTGTTGGCGTGTGGCGTCCGTCCCTATGTTATGCTGCTCCATCAGCTTCAATAGGTCGGCTTCGGTTAGATGTGGCGGCGGCTCAGTCTGTCTCTCAACGAGTTCGACACGCTCAACGGACAACCGTTCACCAAGACCAACCGAGGGCATTTGTTGAAGCTTAGTCGGCTTGAAGTATGGGAAGACCCGGTAGAAGCCTTCACCAACCAAGTATCGGTTCGTGCCTTCCAAGCTGACGCCGTTCAGATCCACCTTCAGACGCCACCTCTTGAACTCCGCATCGCTCGAGAACACATTTGCCAGGTATCGCCTCGCCACGTACTCCCAGATCCTTCCCTTCAAGTCCGCTAGTCTGTATGCCTTGGTCGGGTGGATGGGTGGGTGCGCGCCGTCGTTCTTCCTACCGTCTCTGGGACTGAACTCTTCAAGCTTGATGTGGCTTGCCAGACTGGTGTGTGCCATCATGTTGAGAATGGCCTTGTGATCCGTTCTGACCCACATCTCTGTCTGCGTCCTAGGGTAGCTTATGAAGCCTTCAGCGTACAGGCTCTCAGCCAAATTCATTATTCTCGCCCCGCTGATCGTGAGGATCTTCGTCAACTCTTGGAGCATGATGTCGGTGTCCGTCGGCAGAGGCTTCAGTTGAACCTCGTCTTTAAGCTCAAATCGTTCAACGACCGCGAACTGCGCCTCCTTCCCTTTCTGATAGAGGCTCAAAGCCTGATCCCTGTCTTTGATCGAACCAGATGAAACCTTGACGAGGACGCCACCGACGTTAAGAACTGCTTCCATTACATAGTAGGTCTCAGGCTTGAATTCCCTGATCGCCATATCCCTTTGGAAAACGAACCAAAGGGTGGGCGTCTGGCAGCTTCCCCAGGAGACGAGATTCACATCCCTCCAAGCTTTCTGCGCCGTAAGCGTGAGTAGTCTAGTGTAGGCTGCCCCGGTCACGAGGTCGAACTTATGGCGGAAGAACGCCTTCCAGACCCATCCCCAGTTCAGCTCAGGCTCCAAACCTGCCCAAGCACGCCTAAGCTCGTACGGGGCGGTGGAGTTGAACCTCATCCTCTGATACGAGGCTTTGCCGAGAACACTCTCCGCCACGCACAGAACCTCGTAGCCTATGAGTTCGCCTTCGTGGTCGTTGTCTACCGCGATCACAAGCCCGTCCCGCTCCTCCCTAAACGCGTCTATAAGCTTCCGGTAGGTCTTCTCGTCTTCGACGACCCACTCGATCTGAGCGTGAAATAGTTCCTTCGGGTCGACACCCGCCCAGCTCCTATACTTCTCATGGAAGTCAAGCCCAAGAAAGTGGCCAGACAAAGCCAGTACCGTAGGAGGGGGCTCAATCGCCGCCCTGATGGATCTGGCAACCGACCCCTTCTCAGCAACTACCAGCATAATCGCCAACCTCACAAAACTTGGAGCACAGATCTACGAATGAGCCACGAATTGAAAACCTTTATCATAAAAAGCATCTACCTAACCAATCCACCTAAAACAATGGAAGCCCCTCCTGTCCCCCGCCACACAAAAATTTCTCCACCACAAGCCGCCAAATCAAAACCCACAAACATTTTTAGTAACCAAACCCCCTTCGAATTTACCTCATATGAAGAGCAGAGAGCACCCAAAATGTCCACAATCGAAAAACTAGGCACCTCACTAATGAACGCCCTACGAAAGATTATAAGGGCGCCCGTAGTCGATGAAGCTACCGTCAAAGAACTCGTCAAAGACGTCCAACGCGCCCTACTCCAAGCAGACGCCAATGTCCAACTCGTACTGGAAATTTCCAACAGAATTGAAGAAAGGTCTCTAAAAGAGAAGCTCCCACCCGGAATCTCCCGACGAGAACACGTCGTAAAAGTGCTCTATGACGAACTTACCAAATTCCTCGGTGAAAAACCCGCAAAGATACTCATCGAAACCGGAAAGACCCACGTCTACATGCTCGTAGGAATCCAAGGCACCGGAAAAACCACCACCGCAGCCAAACTCACCCGATACTTCCAGAAAAAAGGGCTCAAGCCGGCGCTCGTCTGCGCCGACACCTATAGGCCAGGCGCCTATGCTCAACTGAAACAGCTGGCCGACAAAATAAATGTTCCAGTCATTGGCGAGGGGGGAAAAGACCCTATAAAGGTAGCCCTTCGCGGAGTCGAAAAACTCAGGAAAGAAGGCTATGAAGTAATTATACTCGACACGGCGGGCCGACATAAAGACGAGGTCAGCCTCGTAGGAGAGATGAAGGACACCGCACGAGCAGTAAAGCCAGACGAGATAATACTCGTCGTCGACGCAACGATGGGCCAACAAGCCGCTGCCCAAGCAAAGGCCTTTAACGAGGCCACGAAGATCGGCTCAATCCTCGTCACGAAACTCGACAGCACCGCTAGGGGTGGAGGAGCATTGTCCGCCGTCGCCGCCACCGGCGCACCCATCAAGTTCATCGGCACAGGCGAGAAAATCGACGACCTGGAGGCTTTCGTGCCGTCACGCTTCGTCGGCAGACTCCTAGGAATGGGCGACATCGAAGGCCTCGTCCAGAAGGTCAGAGAAGCCGAGGCGGTTGTACCTGAAAAGAAGGCCAAAGCCCTCCTGAGCGGCAGATTCACACTGACAGACATGTATGAGCAGATGGAGGCCATGAAGAGCATGGGACCGTTGAAAAGCATATTGAAGATGATGCCCGGCGCAGGATACAACGTCCCCGACGAGGCAATCGACGTAGCAGAAGACCGGATAAAGAAGTGGAAGTACATCATTCAATCCATGACGAAGGAAGAAAGAGAAGACCCGAAGATTCTAAACTCTTCCCGAATCAGAAGAGTCGCCCGAGGCTCTGGGACAACCGAGAAAAGCGTCAAGGAACTTGTCAAACAATACTCCCTAATGAAGAAGTACATGAAGTCTTTCAAGCGGATGAGGCTGCCAAAAAAGTTCTCAAGCAAGTTAGGCATAGAAAGGATCTAACCACTTTACAGACCTAAGGAGAAAGCAATAGAGGTCGGAAGGCCCTTATGGAGATACTCAAAACCGCTAGAGCCTTGCTGGAAAAATATCCCCTCTGCGATAGCTGCCTAGGCAGACAGTTCGCCCTACTCGCCCACGGACTCACCAACCAAGAGAGAGGCAGAACGATAAAACTTCTCCTGATTCTCGAAGCACAAAGAATGGCCCTCGAAAAAGGGGAGGAGTGGAAAGAACTACTTACAACCATCGCTGTAAACGGTTTATCAGATCTGGCAGTCGAGAACCTGAAGGACGCAGGCATAAACGTCGATAAAGCAGAAGTATGTCACCTATGCCTAAACGTTCTTGACATCTTGCAGGATCTTGCCGAGAAGGCTGCCAAAAAAGCCGAAGAATACGAGCATGAAACTTTTCTGGTGGGCGTAAACGTTCCCCCGAAGATAGAGGACTTGGAGGACGAGTTACGCGCAAAGTTCAACGTAAAATGGGGCGAAAGCATCCGGAACGAGTTGAGCCGCGAGATAGGTAAACGGATCGAGGCGATCACTGAGAAGACGGTGGACTACAGAAAACCTGACATACTGATCGTTATCAACCCGTTCACAAACAGCCTAGCTCTAAACGTGCGCCCTCTCTTCATTGCCGGGCGTTACAGGAAACTGGTCAGGGGAATCCCCCAAAGCAGATGGGTGTGTACGAGCTGTAACGGTAAAGGCTGTCCCCACTGCGATTGGAAAGGAAAGATGTACTCTGAATCCGTTGAAGAGCTAATTGGGGCTCCGCTTCTCAAGATGACGGGTGGCACGGACACCCGCTTTCACGCCGCTGGACGCGAAGACGTTGACGCAAGGGTTCTAGGCCCAGGCAGACCCTTCATCATAGAGGTAAAGAAACCAAAGAAAAGAACGATAAGCTTGAAGAGGTTAGAGAAGAAGATAGCTCAAACTGCAGAGGGCAAGGCAGAAGCATCAGACCTAAAGATGTCCTCAAAAGAAGAATTAAGAAAGATCAAGGCGGGCGAGAACGCGGAGAAGGTTTATAGGGCGGTCGTCGAATTTGAGAGAGAGGTCTCCGACAAAGACATAGCACTGCTTGAAAACAGTCTGACGAATAATCCAATACGCCAATTAACGCCTCTGCGCGTCTTACATCGCCGAGCCGACAAGATGCGGGAGAGACGCATCCTAGAAACTAAAGTAAAAAGATTGAAACCCAGCATGGTCGAAATGTTAATACGTTGTCAAGGAGGCCTATATATCAAGGAACTAATAACCGGTGATCAAGGCAGAACCGGTCCAAACGTGTCTACGCTTATAGGCGTAAACGGAAAATGTATAGAACTCGATGTGATGGATGTCCGCGTTTAGAGGGAAAAAGATGGCCAAATCCCGAGGATTACGCAGAAAAACCCGTAAGATTCTAACCAAGAATCCGAGGGAGAAAGGAAGACAAGCGTTGGGAACGCTCCTACACGAATACGAGCCTGAAGAAAAAGTCGTTATAAGAATAAACTCGAGCGTTCACAAAGGTATGCCACACAGACGCTACCACGGAAAAATCGGACTGATAAAGGGAAAGAGAGGACGCTCGTACATCGTTAAAGTCACGGAAGGAAGTAAAGAGAGGACACTAATTCTACGCCCTGAACACGTAAAACCCTACAAGGACTAATAATCATCTGGAGGAAGGCTCGTGACGAGAAAAATCACTTCTGAAGATCAGGTGACCATTCCTGAAGTAAAGAAGATTTTGGAAGAGAGAAAAGAGACGCTGGACGAGTTCCAGCATCGAACATACGATTACGTAAGCAAATTTTCGAAGTTTGACGCCGATAAAGCAGGGGAGCTGATAAAGAAGCTTGTCGAACAGTTTGAAATTGACAAGAACGAGGCGATTCAAATCGCCAACTGCATGCCCTCAAGCATCGAAGAGCTAAGGGTCTTCTTTGCTGGAAGTAAGAAAAAGATAATTGTCGCTACTCAGCTGGAGGCAATCCTGAGTCTTTTAGACGGCTACCGATAGAAACTAGCGACCCAATATAGGCTATCCAATCTTTCTATAAAAGACAAGCAGGTTCGGATAGAAATGAGTAGTGACAAGAAGTACGAAGAGCACGCCTACGTGCTTGATTACCTCCCCCTAGGAAAGCCAAGCACAGGAAAAGCCACCTTCAGAGCAACACCCGTAGTCCAGCTTCTTGGCGAGGAATACTTTACACTACTTGAGGCGGAAGCAGAGAAAGGAACAATGCTTGAGCTACGTGAAAGGATATATGTAGGCAAGACGATGCCTCGGGACAAGGTCAGCCACATAACAGGCAGAATAAATTATGACGATTTGACATCAACGGCTAAAAGCGAACTGCCGTTCGTAGTAGAGAATATCGTCAGCAACCAAAAAGATAGGTTCATCAAGTTCTTTAACGAGGCCCAAGCGATTACGTCTAGAATGCACGCTTTGGAACTACTGCCAGGGATAGGAAAGAAGTACATGTGGATGATACTAGACCAGAGGGAGCGTAGGCCTTTTACGAGTTTTAAGGATCTGCAGGAAAGGGTCATGATCCCGGACCCTATGAAGATCGTATGCAAAAGGATTCTTGATGAATTGACGGAAGAACCAAAATACAGGATTTTCACGCGCCCCTTCTAGTATGGCGATTTTCAAAATGAGTTTACTGGGAGAGACTCTGCATCTTATCCGGAAATACAAGATCAGACCAAAGAAGAGGATGGGGCAGAGTTTCTGTGTAGACGCTGAGTTATTGAAGAGGATGGTCAGATACTCAAGCGTCAGCGGTGAGGATGAAGTTTTAGAGGTGGGAGCTGGTCTAGGCTTCTTGACAGAGTTCTTGTCAGAAACGGCAAAAAGGGTGTTCGCAGTAGAAGCCGATCCACAACTGATAAAGGTTCTGGAAGATAGATTCAGAAAACGAAGTAGCATCGTAATCATCAAGGAAGATGTGCTTAAGACTGAGCTACCAAGATTCGACAAGGTGGTTGCAAACCCTCCTTACTCGATATCTTCGCCGCTAATCTTCAAGCTCCTCGAACGCGACTTCAAAAATGCCACGCTGACCTTGCAAGAGGACTTCGCGTACCGGCTCGTCGCCCAGAAAGGGGACAGCAACTATGGCCGCTTGACTGTGATGGCTTACCTCAAAGCAGAAACAAGGATCCTTGAACACGTGCCGAGGACGGTTTTCCACCCCCCGCCGAGGGTAGCATCCGCTGTCGTGCAGATTATGCCGCGCAAAGCACCGTTTGAGGTTCTGGATGAAAAGAACTTCTCTGACCTTGTCAGAGACCTCTTCACACAAAGGAGGAAGAAGCTGAAAAACGCGCTTCAAACATATGTTCGAAGAAGAAAGGTAGAAAGAGAGGAGGAGAAGGCGCTCATAGAAAGAATGCCCTACCTTGAAGCAAGGGTATATACGTTGGCGCCTGAGGAATTTGGCAAACTCTTCAACGAGGTTTATCGCAGCATGGTCAACAGCACAAAGACGTTCTATAAAGGACGTGCCTTCTACGTTTTTTCAGACGTTTACAAGCCTTCTGACGACACCTTTCTAATAGCTGACAACTTGGAAGTTAAGGATCAAGCAAAGGTTTTAGACATGGGTACTGGTTGCGGAATCCTCGCTGCCCTAGTCGCCGAAAAAGCACACAAAGTCGTGGCGACAGACGCTAACCCTCACGCTGTCCAATGCGCAGAATTGAATTCGAAACTGAACAGTCTTTCGGATAAGATAGAGGTACGTCAAGGAAGACTGTTTGAAGCTGTTAAACCAGACGAAAAATTTGACCTGATAATCTTCAACCCACCATATTTACCCGTGAGAGAAGACGAAGAAAGAAGCTGGATAGAGGCGGCATGGAGTGGGGGTCCCGATGGAAGGCGGGTCACGAACGAATTCGTATCAAAAGCGCCCGAACACCTCGAAGAGGGGGGAGCAATTGTCTTACTGCAATCCACAATATCGGACATGGGGGAGACACGTAGCACGCTGGAAAGAGTGGGGCTGAAGACCCGGATTCTGGCAGAGAAGAAGTTGGATTTTGAGTCGATATTCCTGATCGAAGCAAGAAAGCACCCTTCAACTGAAGGGTGATGTCCAAAATGGTTTCGTCGAAGCATAGGCCTGACGCCGAGAAAACGATGGAAAATATTCGCGTTGTTTTCGTAGAGCCGGAGATCGAGGGAAACGTAGGCTTTCTAGCTAGAGCGATGAAAAACTTTGGCCTCAAGGAACTCTACCTCGTCGCCCCTAAGATTCAAGTCGCAGATACGGCGAGAGCCTTCGCAATGCACGCGAACGAAATACTGGATCACGCAGTATATGTGAAAAGCCTAGATGAGGCCGTAAGAGGGGTAAACCTGACGGTTGGAACCACCGCGATAACAGCGAAAAGAGGATTAAACATTAAGCGAAACGCCATCGAAGTACAAGAATTCGT
Organism: uncultured Candidatus Bathyarchaeia archaeon; assembly: GCA_964481305.1. Lineage (GTDB taxonomy): Archaea > Thermoproteota > Bathyarchaeia > RBG-16-48-13 > JAGMEO01 > CAYZTF01. The sequence goes on from CAYZTF010000002.1 coordinate 24,633, forward strand.
TGAAAACATCGTACCGAACCATAAAGTCGCGTTGGTATTCGGCAGAGAAAGTTCAGGTCTCAGAAACACAGAAGTAGATGCCTGCGATTTTGTGTTAACCGTCCCAACGAGCCCAAGCTATCCGACGATGAATGTCACGCACGCGGCAACCATCGTATTCTACGAGATCTATAAGAAGGTGATGAGCAGCGGACAGAAACCCATTCCTAGAGCGGATAGAAAAAAGAAGGAGATACTAGTCAACTATTTCTCAAGAATGCTTAACGAAGCGGAGGTTCCATCGCACAAGAAAGACCTTGCCTTAAGATCGTTCCGTAACTTAATTGGAAGATCATTTATTTCCAGCCGCGAAGCCACCGTCTTGATGGGCGCCTACAGGAGGGCCTTGAGGAAGATCAGAAGCCGGGAAAAAACATGCAAAGAAGGATCGCAAAAAAGAACGAGCTTGAGTTCATCTTAGAAAAGACGATGAATCACCCGTCACCAAAAGCTTACCTTGAACAATATACAATCCCTGCCGACCTAGCCGGATGGATCCTAAGACAAGCCGCCTACTCGCACGACGACATTGTAGGAAAGACCGTCCTTGATTTGGGCTGCGGCACCGGCCGCTTGGCTATAGGGGCAGCGATTCTTGGTGCAGAAAATATCATCGGAATAGATATAGACCACATCGCCGTGGCAACCGCCAGAAGGAACGCGGAGGAAGCAGGTGTCGGGGAAAAAATCGCTTGGATCGTAGGCGACATCGATTCTATCACCAGGCATTGCGACACCGTGCTGCAAAACCCTCCATTCGGAGTCCAGAGAAGGGGGGCTGATGCAAGGTTTCTAGAGAAAGCTCTCAAAGTGGCAGACATAACCTATTCGCTGCACAAAAGCGGAAAGAACAGTATGAGGTTTATAAGCGACCTTGTGAAAAGTCTTGGAGGCGAGATAACAGAGATATTTCCCGCAAAGTTCGAGATACCTCACACCTTTGAATTCCACAGAAGAAGAAGACGCATCGTTATCGTCGACCTCTACCGCATAAAGAGAAGGTAAAAATGTCGAGTCGTCTGTCTAGTAGAAGTGGAAAATTTGTGGTACCGGGCAACAAGCTGGGCGTGATCGAGGAGTTGGTGCCGGGTCAAGGAACATACGTAGACGATGGAAGCATCTATGCGCTTACCACAGGAAACGCGCTCATAGACCTCTTAGACAGAAGGGTCGCCGTGCTGTCTGAGGTTCGACAGCCCTTGGTACCAAGGATCGGTAGCGTCGTTTCAGGAGTCGTTAACAACGTCCAAGAGAACAACATCGAGATCAGAATCATGAAGATTGATGAAAAAAGCGTCTCAGGCTTCTTCACAGGCATCCTCCACATTTCCAATGTGAGCGACAGGTTCGTAAAGACGATGTTTGACGCCTTTAAGCCCGGGGACTTGGTAGACGCAAGAGTCATCAGCACCACAAATCGAGTCTTTCATCTAACCACCGAAGAACCGAAACTAGGAGTGGTGTATGCGTTCTGCTCCTACTGTGGAAGACCTCTGAAGTATAAAGACCGCGCTTTACGATGTCTCACATGCGGAAGGATTGAGAACCGAAAAACTGCATCCGGCTACGGAAAACTGTGACGTATAGAATGCACAGATAACAAATATCAGAAGCATTAAAGCCGCCTGCTACTATAAAGTTTAATAATTTACCTACGGCTTTGTCATAGCGCAAGATGATGCTTCTATGAAGGTCAATATTCTGAAGCAAACCAAAAATGAGGTAAAGATTGAGGTTGCCGGAGAAGGGCACAGCTTCTGCAACGCCCTTCAGAAAATGCTCTTGGAGGACGAGGACGTCAGTTTTGCAGGTTACAATATCTCACATCCCCTCGTCGCTCAGCCAATAGTATACGTTCGCACTAAAAGAGGAAAAGAGGCGAAAGCCGCCTTGGTGAAAGCCGCGAAGGCCTTGGGAAAAAGGATGGACACGTTCCAGAAGGCTTTTGAAGAAGCTAGCAAGGAAGCAAGGTGAACAACAACTTAACACGCCATCTAAAGGCTAAGTCCGGTCTAAACAGCCTCACCTTAGATGACATCTTGATGAACAAGAAGCTCGCAAGCCTCGGCGACGCTTTTGTAAACTTTGTTTACTCAATTGCCTTATCTGAGAAATTGGGAGAACCGGTCGGCGCTAAGGTCAAGAGCCAAATCTTGGCCGATGCCCTACGAAAGGCTGGGCTTAGAAGACGTTTACCTTCGAGAACCGACCGACACACGCAAGGAGACGCTGCTGAAGCGCTCATCGTGTATGCCTGGCTTCAAGGTATCCTAACTCTTAGTGAAGCTATCCAAGTTATTGAGGAGAAAGCTGAAGAACCAGTGGAAGCGTTCACAACCCTCCTCACTCAGATAGAGAAGC
>CAYZTF010000002.1:27132-32419 GCA_964481305.1 uncultured Candidatus Bathyarchaeia archaeon
TTACGTGGGAAGAGAGAATGGAGTTCTGCCCAAAATGCGGAATGCGGCTAGCTCCTGTCCAAAAAGGTTCGGGCAAGACTGTACATATTCTACTCACCTGTCCTAAATGTGGATACGAGAAGCACGCTACTTCGAAAAAGCCGACGCTGCCAAAGGTCATGGAGCATGGCGCTCAAGACAAGATAGCGGTTATAAGCAAAGATGAAGCGAAGCTTCGGACGATGCCTATCTTCAAGACAGAATGCCCAAAATGCGGTAATCTCGAAGCCTATTGGTGGATGGTCCAGACGAGGGGATCTGACGAGTCCCCCACCCAATTCTTCAGATGTACGAAATGTGGGCACACGTGGCGTGAGATGGCGTAAGTTTTAGAAGCCTCCACCCGCCTATTATGAGAAGACAAGATCGGAAGGAAGCTGATCACGACCATCTAGGTTGGAGAAGATTGTTTAAGGCTAAGATGGCTGACGCCAGAAGATGGAGAAACATAATATCTGCGATCGCCTCACTCATCGAGGAAGCAAGCTTCACCGTTTCTCCGACAGGAATTGAACTCAGAGCCATGGACCCCTCACACGTCGCCATGGTAGACTTTGAAATGTCGAAGTCAAGCTTCGACGAGTATGACTGTGAAGCACCTACAAGATTGGACGTCAATCTAAACGAGATGCTCAAATTCCTGAGAAGAATTGAAAGCGACGAGCCAATAGAACTTTCATTCGATGAGAAGACGGCTAGATTGAATATTATCCTGAGTGGGAAATATCTTAGAAACTTCACCATTCCGACGCTTGAGATTGCGGGCGAGAAAGTTCCTACGCCAAAGATATCCTTCAACGCCAAGGCCAGGGTCACGACGTATTTTTTGAAAAACGCTATCAACGACGCGTACACGGTGAGCGACCACATCAGATTCGAGGCGACATCCGGGAAATTTGTTATTCGAGCAGCCGGGGATCCAGGAAGCGTATTGATAGAATTGGATGAAGGAAGCGAAGCCCTTCTTGGCCTTGAAGTTGGCGATGAAGCTAACGCCACGTTTGGCCTGAGCTATCTGAACGAAATTGTAGGAGCCGCGTCTACCACATCTGACATTGTGACCATTGAGTTTTCCACAAACATGCCCGTCAAACTCAGCTTTGAGATGCCTCACCAAGAGAAGCTCCAGTACTTCGTCGCTCCCAGAATTGAGGGGGCTGAGTGATAGTTTACACTCTTGTTATGATTGAGAGAGGATCATGATACTTTCAAAGAGTGAGTTGGCAAGGTACCCTTTCACAAAAGAGGCAGCTCAGTATGTTAAGGACCTAGGCCTCGAAATAAACGATCTGGCCAGTTCAGACTACGCTCGAATAACAGAGAGGGCTGAAGAACGTATAGAGGAAGCCCTACTCTACGGCGTCGTCGGTTTCACAGATACGCCCGACTACGATGTTGAGGTTCTTTCGTTTCCAGTAGCGGTGATGATCGCCACGGCCATTGCTGACGACTTTCTATTTCGTCGATATGCGTTGGCTGAGGCGAAGAGGGTCTACAGCCTCCTAAAACTGGAAGAAAGAAGTGAAGTGTTAATCGACGTTTTGAAAGACTCGTTTGCTTGGAAAGTAGAAGGAGCCCCGTCTAGCCTCGGACAAGCCTACGACTATGTAATGAATTTTGTCGACTACCTTAGAAACGCCCCTAGCTTCCACGACGACAGTTGGAAACTCATAAACAGAGTAGTAGTTGACGGAAACGTCTTTTTGAAGAAAGATGAGTTGGCGAGACTTATCGCTGAAGAGGTAAAAAACCACATCTACAGAAGGCTGCAGACAAGTATGCGCATCAGTCTACCGCCACCACTAGCTCAGAGAATCGCCAGAATCAAACAAATTTTGATTGAACGACAGGGCAAGTTCCGAATGGAAGAAATGCCGAGCGCGGTGATCGAAGCGGCGTATCCACCTTGTATCAAACTCCTGTACGATGATCTAATTTCTAAGAGACATATCCCACATGTCGGTCGCTTTACGCTTACTTCTTTCCTGCTAAATGTCGGCATGGATGCAGAGGGCTTGATAAAGCTATACACGTCTACTACAGATTTTGAGGAAAGGTTAACCCAATATCAAGTCGAACATATAGCCGGAAAGAGGGGTTCGGGCACGAAGTACACACCACCTAATTGCGAAACATTGAAAACCCACGGTTTATGCCCGGGCGAAGACGAAATATGCAAAACCATCAGACATCCCCTCAGCTACTATCGAAAGAAGCTACGAAGAATAAGGGCAAGGGCTCCAGTTGAAAAGAATGAACAGAACCTCAGCTAGGGACTATGTCAGAGGACTCTTCGGCACATATTACCGAGAAAACGCCGCGAAAGTCCGTCCTCCAACGTCTATGGATAAGAGGGAGTTTGGTTTCCTACTGTTCCAAGAAGGTTTGATGCTTCGTCATAAGGAATTTAGACAAAACGAAGAATTGCAACGCTTCATCGAGTCAACTGTGCCTTCTGATGTCTACTACTCAGCCGCATACTACGAACGAGTGAGAGAAGACATGGATAGAAAAGGATGGCTGGGCGCGGACCTGATTTTTGACATCGACGCGGATCATATTCAAACAGCCTGCCGCACAGATCACCGTTACTGGATATGCGAAAACTGTCTGAGTGTTAGTAGAGAGAAAAGTGAGAAGTGCACGCGTTGCGGAGGAACCAAATTTAAGGAAGAAGGGTGGCTTTGCGAGAACTGCCTCGAGGCAGCAAAGACAGAGACACTGAAACTGATAGACTTTCTAACAGCTGACTTCGGATTCTCACCAAATGACATCGATCTCTGTTTCTCAGGACAGAGAGGTTATCACATGCACATAGAAAAAGAGGATGTCAGAAACCTCAGCCAATCTGCCAGAAAAGAAATAGCAGATTATGTCTATGGAACGGGTTTGAAGGCAAGAATCTATGGATTTAGAGATAAAGACACAGGAAAAAAATACAGAAGCGTTGGCCCGGATATGCATGATGCTGGATGGCGTGGGCGGCTGGCTCGAGGACTCTACGACTGTCTAACTTCGCTTGCACCCGAACAGTTGGCAAGCATGATCGAGACTAAACGAACTCCCTTGAAGGCTATAGCTACACAGAGAGACGCACTACTTCAGAATTTGAAAAACGGAACATGGACTCAGATGAGAGGCGGTGACAAACTAAATTGGGAAAAACTCGTAGAATATGCTGTACAAAAACAGAGAGCAAGCATTGATACTGTCGTAACAACAGACAAGCATAGGCTGATCCGTCTTCCAACAACTTTGCACGGGAAGACGGGTCTGTCCGCGACCAGGATCATGGCCAATAGACTAGAGGAATTTGACCCACTCAAAGACACTGTTGCCTTTAGGGGTGGAGCATTGACTATTCACGTCAATGAGAGCGCTCAGTTTAGAATCGGGGAAACAATTTATGGCCCCTACGAGCAGGAGAAGGTTGAGCTACCGCTAGCAGCAGCCGTATTTCTACTTTGCAAAGAGGTTGCCGAACCGATCGAGTAAAGGCGAAGATAGAAATACTAGACAATGCCTCGAGTCTACCTTGACATCTTACAATAACCAGCCTGCAAGCAGGACACCAATATGGAATACGAAGAACTCTATAAGGCTTGGGTGGACGAGCGAAACGCAACTGAATTGAGGCCTCTTAAGAAAGGCTTTTACACGGAGTTAGGAGAGTATGTGAAAAACCTAGTGGCAGAAACGGAAGTCTTAGATGAGAAATCGGTTAAGAGGCAGCTTCTAAGTAAAGAGGTGGAAAACGTAAGAACGTTAGTCAACGACGTGGCTCGACTTCGCAACAAAAAGGTTTTAGAGGCAGCTCTACGAGGGAACTTAGTACTTTCAGATGCATTAAGTGAGGATGAAGAGAGAATATATACAGACCTAGTCTCAATCATAGAGAAGTCCAAAAAGTTATTAAAGGATGCGACGGAAGGGTATGCGTTCGAGCCAAAAAAGAGAAAACCGGAAGAGGAGCGGAGAAGGATGTTGGTCAGGTTTCTTCAAACCATACCGGCTATAATCGGAGTGGACATGAAGACGTATGGACCTTTCAAGCCGGAGGATGTGGCTATGCTGCCGGCCGAGAACGCAGAGGCTTTAATGAGAAAGGGCGTAGCAGTGGTGGTGGAAGCCAAGTGAAGATGGTTAAGGTTGTCACGACTTATTGTCCGAAGTGCAATAAGCATACTGAACACTCTGTATCGCTTTATAAAAAGGGGAAGGATCGCGTCATGGCCGAGGGGGCAAGACGCTACGAGCGAAAGCAGAAGGGATATGGAGGACAGAGGAAGCCGAGGCTGAGGAGAACGGCGAAGACGACCAAGAAGCAAGTATTAAAGTTAAAATGTAAAGACTGTGGATACATCGCTACCCGAAGGGGCATAAGGCTACGCAAGCTCGAGATCGAAGCATAGGTGGAAGCCAATATGTCAAGAAGAGAAGATCTGATCCCAAGCCCAAGAAGCAGATTCGTCAAGGTAAAGTGTCCTGACTGTGGGAACGAACAGGAGATCTTCGGTAACGCGTCGATGAGGACTCGATGCAAAGTCTGTGGAGCAGCCCTATCCGAACCCGGTGGAGGGAAGGCGAAGATCCTCGGCGAAATCTTAGACGTCTTAGAGTAGACTGAACATTTGAAGCTTGGAGGGAAGATAGCGACGACTAGTGCAGGGGTGCGATGGCCCGAGGTTGGAGACTTTGTAGTGGGAACCGTCATCCAGATCACACCGTATGGTGCCTACGTCTCGTTGGACGAGTATAATATCAAGGAAGGCCTTCTGCACATCTCCGAGATCTCTTCAACTTGGGTCAAGAACATCAGAGACCATGTCAGAGAGGGACAGAAGGTTGTACTGAAGGTCTTGCGTGTTAATGCCCAAAGCGGACACGTCGACCTGTCGCTGAGAAGGGTTACCGAAAGAGAGCGGAGAGAAAAATTACTCAGCTGGAAGCGGCTGAAAAAGAGCGAAGCTATCCTAAAGATGGCGGCTGAAAAAGTAGGAGCCAGCTCAGAAGAAACCTCAGAGGCCCGTTCGAAGATAGAAGCGTCTTACGGTGACCTGTATTCAGGCCTCGAGGAAGCCTTGTACAGGGGAAAAGAAGCCCTTCTAAAAGCAGGCGTCCAAGAAAAATTGACGAAGGCTTTGCTCGATATCGCCAAAGCGAAGATTAAAGCGGCCCGTGTAAAGGTTAGAGGAATCTTTAGGCTTTCATGCACCAAGCCTGACGGAGTCAACGTCCTACGCAACGC
>CAYZTF010000003.1:0-24680 GCA_964481305.1 uncultured Candidatus Bathyarchaeia archaeon
CTTGATGAAGTGTGACTGACCTAAAATGAGGTTGCAGTCGGCAGGGACTTCCAATTTAATTACTTCGGTCTTCATGTTTTTCACCAGAGACTTCTAACTGGTTTTTCAAAGATAAATGTTGACCTTGTTTTTAAGAAGATTAATATCCCGTATGCGACCTAATGCAGATGGTCAGAATGAGTTTCCCTCTGGGCAAGATCCTTCCAAGTATTCTACAAGAAGTGGTATTCAAGCATCTCGGAGCAAAACGCAGCGATGTCGTACTTGGTCCATCTATAGGTGAAGACGCCGCCATCGTCCGGGTTGGAGACCGTCTACTAGTCGTCTCATGCGACCCAATAAGTGGCGCTGAAGAGCGAATTGGTTGGCTTGCGGTTAATGTTTCGGCGAACGACGTGGCCACGCGTGGCGTGAGACCTAGATGGTTCCTTCCCTGCATCTTGCTTCCAGAAGGATCGGGCAAACCCGTCCTTGAGGAAATCTGCAAACAGATGGACAAGGCGGCTCAGAAACTCGGAGTAGCCATAGTCCGTGGCCATTCAGAGATCACTCCGGGAATTTCTCATCCTCTAGTCATCGGCTTCTCAGCGGGTATTGCTGAGAAAGGGAGATACGTCGCCTGTGTCAGGGCTAGGCCCGGGTCAAAGATCGTTTTGACCAAGGGAGCGGGAATCGAGGGGACAGCCATACTCGCGGCGGATAGACATAAGCCTCTTGAAGCCGCGTTCGGGGAAGCGTTTGTTGCAAGGGCAAAGAGTTACTTCGACTTGATCAGTGTGTATGAAGAGGCGATCACCGCCTTCAAATATGGCGGCGTGTTAGCCATGCATGACCCAACGGAGGGCGGTGTATCAGGTGGCCTCCATGAGATGGCTGAAGCTTCAGGCACAGGTTTCGAGATCTTCGCTGACCAGATCTACATTTCGCCAGAGACACGTAAAATCTGCCGTTTCTTTAATATTGACCCACTGAAACTGATAAGCTCAGGATCACTTTTCATCGCCGTAAAGCCAGAGAAGGCGGAGGGTGTCGTATCCAAGGTAAGAAAGCTGGGAGTTCAAGCCTCCATCATCGGTGAATTCTTGGAAGACAAGAGTATGAGACGGATTGTGAAGGACGGCACTGTTCGTCCATTGGCGATGCCAAAGTCCGACGAGCTATGGGCAGCTCTGAAGAGGAAGGTATAGTCCAAGCAGGAAGTTTTCCATTATGTTTGATTAAGCTAGAATCGAAGGGAGGCTTTTTCTCAAGACTCTGGAAAGGGGTACGCTGATGATTCCTCCGAAGACCACTTGAAACATATTGCCCGGGATCTCGACCGCCGCAGACACAGGTCCCAATCCCATAACATATGCTTCGGCTATGAAGTAGCCTGACACCATAACGAAGCTTCCGACTATCCATGCAACGAGGTCCCTTGTTAAGCTCTTTCCGTTCTTGATGTATCCAGCAACGAGTCCTTCAACCCCTTTAATCACAAGAGTATATGGCGCAAATACAGGATAACCGATAAGGTCTGCGGCCGCAGAGCCAATTCCTCCTGCCACCCCCCCCACTATCGGTCCAAAGAGCAGAGCGCTTGTGAAGATCATAGCATCGCCGACGTTAATGTAGCCGCCGGTGGAGGGTACGGGGATCTGGAGAATAAGGGTTGAAACGGTTACGAGTGCAGCGAAGACAGCTGCGAGACTAAGCTTCACCGTTAAGGATTGACCTTTACTCAAGGTCACCGCCTCCGAGACTACATCATGGTATTTCTATCAACTTATTCTTTTTCTTTGCTCCCACTTTGTATGCGGCTCTTCTGTTAGAAAAAGTTATATAACGAGGTGTCTTTTTTCACAAGAACGATCGAATAATATTATCATAAATTTATGCTGGAAAAGTTGGCTCTGTTATGGAAATTAAGATCTTAGAGAAGGACGATAAGCTCCTTCGCTTCCAAGTAAACGGCATCTCAACTCCGATCGCCAACGCTCTCCGGCGTATAATGATCGCGGAGGTTCCAGCCATGGCCATAGATGAAGTGGTGCTTATCGATAACTCCTCCGTGATGCACGACGAGGTTCTGGCCCATCGACTGGGTCTAGTTCCGCTGAAGACGGACCTGGACACATACGTTCTTCCGGAGGAATGTTCCTGTCAGAGCGAGCTTGGCTGTAATAAGTGCAGCGTCTCTTTAACGCTAGAAGCCGAAGCCGTAGATTCGGTGCGGAACGTCTATTCAGGAGATCTGCGTTCGGGAAACCCCGACGTGGTTCCGGTTAGCGACAAGATTCCGTTGGTGAAGCTTGCAGCCGGTCAGCGGTTGAAGCTGGAAGCCTACGCCAGACTTGGCCGTGGCATGAAGCATGCGAAGTGGCAGCCCGTCTCTGTCTCGGCGTACAAGCTTGTGCCGCAGATCGATATAAATCGCAGCAAGTGCGACGCATGTCGTTCATGCGCTGAGCTCTGTCCTCACGGAGTTCTAGAGGTCGCAAACGGTAAGTTGTCGGTCGTAGCGCTGGAGAAATGCACCTTGTGTAAGGACTGTGAGGCAGTTTGTCCGAAGAAGCCTTCTGCCATCAAGGTCAAGAACGTGAAAGACGCCTTCATATTCAATGTTGAGTCTACAGGCGCTCTCCCCCCCGAGCGCATCGTGACCGAAGCCGTAGAGATATTGAGAAAGAAGTCGAAGGACTTTACTGAACAACTCTCTCAGACAAAAATTAAGAAGGGAGTAAGAAGATGAAGCTGAAGGCAACCAACCCGGAACTCGTCAAAACTGTTAGGTTTCTGAAGAAGAAAGCAAACGAGACTGGAGCCGCTATTTGGAGCGACATAGCAAACTTTCTGGCAAAGCCTAAGCACAGAAGGACGGCTGTGAACATCAGTCGAATAAACAGGCATACGAGATCCCAAGACAAAATCATAGTTCCAGGGAAAATCTTGGGGGCTGGTATGATGGAGCACCCCGTCCAAGTTGCGGCGTTCAGTTTTTCCAAACTGGCCAAGGAGAAGATCTTAAGGGCTAAAGGCAAATGTTACACGATAAACGAGTTCGTGGAGAAAAACCCTGACGGCTCAAAGGTAAAGATCATGGGGTGAATCCATTGTCCGAAGCGAAGAATATGGTAATAGATGGGAGTGGTCTGATCCTGGGCAGGCTGGCCAGCGTTGTTGCAAAACGTCTCCTAGAAGGTGAAGGGATCACCGTGGTGAACGCGGAGAAGATTGTGATCTCCAAAAGCAAAAAGGCGGCCGTGAAGGAGTTCAAGGCAGCCCTCAGCGTTAGAACACTCGGCTCTCAGCTCAAAGCCCCAAAGCGTCCGCGGACACCCGAAAACGTCGTTAGAAGAACCGTGAGGGGCATGCTTCCGTGGAAGAAGCCGAAGGGTAAGCTCGCCTACAAGAGGCTGAGGGTTCATAGAGGGATCCCGGACGAACTTAGGAATGCTGGGTTCCAGGTCGTAACAGAAGCGATGCCTATAGGCCAGGAGCGAGCGTTTATGTCCATCGAAGAGTACACGAAGATCTTGGGATGACAAATATGTCTGGTAAGAAACACATATTACACACGAGTGGGAAGAGGAAAACTGCTGTTGCTAGGGCCACGGCTGTTCCTGGTAAGGGGAGGATCAGGATCAACAATATTCCGTTAGAGATATACGTCCCCCCGATAGCTCGCGAAAAGATTACTGAGCCGCTTATCGTTGCGGGTGATTTCTGGAAGAATCTGGACATTGACGTTGAGGTCAAGGGAGGGGGCTTCATGGGGCAGGCGGAGGCCGCTAGAATCGCTATAGCTAGAGCCCTCGCCGGATGGCCGAGGGGTTCAGAGGTCAAGAAGGCCTTAATGGCCTATGACCGCACAATGCTCGTGGAAGATCCTAGAAGGAAGGAGCCTAAGAAGTTCGGAGGCCCCGGTGCCAGAAGAAAGAAGCAGAAATCCTATAGATAGGAGGACGAGGAGCGTTGATGATTCCAGTAAGATGTTTCACCTGCGGAAGCCTTGTGGGGGACAAGTGGGAAGAATTCGCCGAGCGTGTAAAGAAGGGCGAAAAGCCTGGGAAGGTCCTGGACGATCTGAAAGTCACCCGATACTGCTGTCGCCGCATGATACTCTCCAACGTCGAGATCATTGATGAGGTTCTGAAATATCATCACAAGGAATCGAATACTTCCGAGGCTACAGGATTGAGGGGTAACCATGCGGAAGATGAAGTCTAAGAATCATATCGTGGTGGCGATGAGATGACCGAGGAAGAAAAGTCGTTGAAAGAGGAAAAACGCGAGAGTAAGGATACTGAAGAGTTTGAGGCGGGAGTCGAACTCCTCCTGCCTATAGAGTCCATACTTTCAGCAGGCATGCACATTGGGACGCGAATCAAGACTAGTGACATGGAGCCTTTCATATATCGGGTCAGACCTGACGGCCTCTTCGTCCTTGACGTCAAGAAGACGGATGAGAGAATAAGGATGGCTGCCAAATGCATGGCGCGCGTAGACCCGTCAAGGGTGATCGTTGTTTCGGCTCGAATATACGGTAGGGTTCCTGTCCAAAAATTCTGCGAGGTCACGAGAACGTATCCCGTCATAGGTAGGTTTCCTCCAGGCCTGATCTCAAATCCGCTTTACTCCGGTCATCTGGATCCGCACTTAGTTCTCGTTACCGATCCGAACGCGGACAAGCAAGCGGTTAAAGAAGCCTCTTCGGTAGGCACACCCGTCATCGCATTGGTTGACACGGATAACAGCCTCTCCAACCTAGATTTTGTCATACCGGCTAACAACAAAGGTAGGAGGGCGCTGGCCACCATCTACTGGCTACTGGCTAGGCAAGTCTTGAGGGAGCGGGGAGAGATTCCATCGGACGGCGATCTTTCGACACCCATAGACGATTTTGAGACGAAGCAGTTAGAAGCCGTTGCTCCCCCGTCTGAGGAAGGGTGAAGAAGTAAGGTGAAGGTTCGCCCTCCTGCTCAGGCAGGCGCCTTCTACGCGGGCTCAGAAGATGCTCTGAAAAGGCAGATTGAGAGTTGTTTTCTCCACAAGTTTGGTCCGGGAAGCATTCCCAAGGTCAATCTGCCAGGTCAGAGAAGAGTCGTGTCGCTTGTGTGTCCGCACGCCGGATACATGTATTCCGGGCCCACAGCGGCTAACGGGTACCACCAGCTGGCGTCGGACGGAAGACCTGACATTTTCGTTCTGATTGGGCCAAATCACACCGGTATCGGAAGCGGCGTCTCGATTATGCAGGAAGGTGCTTGGCGGACGCCGTTGGGAGACGTTGAGATCGATACAGCTATGGCCAAGGAGATTCAACGTTCATCTAGCTACATTGACATCGACGACTCGTCTCATCTGCATGAGCACTCTATTGAAGTCCAGCTTCCGTTTCTCCAGTACGTCTATGGAAACTTCAAGTTCGTTCCGATATGTATGATGATGCAGGACTTAGAAGTGAGTCTAGACGTGGGGCAGGCGGTGGCAAGTGCGGTCTCGAGAAAGAACGCTGCGGTGATCGCTTCAACCGACCTGAGCCATTATGTGGCTCAGAGCGTTGCTGAGGAAAAAGACCGTCTTGTCATAGATGCTATCCTCAAGCTGGATGAGGCACGTCTTCAGTCGGTTGTGGAGGAGCACGGCATAAGTATGTGCGGATACGGGCCGACATCAGTCGCAATTGTCGCCGCAAAGAAACTTGGAGCAAAAGATACGCGGCTGCTCTCCTATAAGACAAGCGGAGACATCACGGGCGACTTCTCGCAAGTCGTCGGATACGCTTCCGTGGTTTTAGCGAAATAGCTCTGCAAACTGCCTCGAATAGATTACTTTATTTTGTATACAGAGCCTATGTTTTTCGGCGACTTCGATTTGAAAGCGGTGGCGTCGGCTCCTGCTAAAGTCATACTGACGGGTGAACACTTTGTCGTCTACGGTGAACCCGCGATCGTCATGGCGGTGGACTGTTGCGCCTACGTGACTGTTGAAGGCCTACAAGATAACATAATATCTATCACTTCAGATCGCGGATTCTCAGAAACCTATAGGGAACAGGTGTCTGAAGCTGATGGAAGAGGCGCTCGGAAGATTCTTGAACCAATAAGAATCGCCTCCCTGACAGCGTTGAAAGAGATGGGAAAGAGTTCGGGTCTAAAGATAGAAATAGCCTCCAAGATACCTATTGCTGCCGGTATGGGATCTTCAGGGGCTTTGGCGGTCGCGACCATCGCTGCCGTAGGCAAACTTTTTGGCGTCGACTTCACGAAGAAGGAGCTTATCGACCTGTCCTTTGAGGCGGAGCGCTTCATCCACGGAACCCCTTCAGGCATCGATCAGACGATCTCTGCCTACGGAGGCATCATAATGTACAGAAAGAATGAAGGGATTACTCCGCTGAAGACCGAGGCCGATATACCGATTGTGATAGGAAACACGGAAATACCTCGAGTGACAGGCGACCTGGTAGAAGCGGTTAGGTTGAGGAGAGACAGATTTCCAGAAATGATGGGCGCTCTTATCAAAACCGCTGGACGTTTATCGTCTAAAGCGGCAGAGGCGCTACGCAACGGCGACTTACATCAGTTTGGAGAATTGATGAACATCAATCACGGTCTTCTAACAGCTGTAGGCGTGTCGAATGAGGCTCTTGATAGACTGGTATACGCGGCTATACGGGCCGGTGCCCTGGGCGCAAAACTGACAGGGGCAGGCGGCGGTGGCTGCATGATCGCGCTTTCGACCATAGGAAAGAGGAGGGAAATAGCGGGAGCGATTAGAAAAGCCGGCGGGACTCCAATAATAGCTAAGAAGACCGATGAGGGGGTGAAGGTTTGGATAGAAAAACAGCGTTGACGGTCTTGAAGCTTGGTGGAAGCGTGATAACAGTTAAGGAAAAAGCGTTTACACCGGATACAAAGACGATCAATAGGCTAGCGGAGGAGGTCGCCAAATCCGGCGTTGCCCCGATAGTTATCGTGCACGGAGGCGGATCCTTTGGGCACATCGTCGCGAAAGAGTACGAGATTTTTGAAGGTTATAAAACCCAGTCTCAGCGTGTCGGTTTTTCTAAGACGAGGCAGGCGATGACGGCATTAAACAGCCTAATTGTTGAAGCGCTGGTCGGCAAAGGCATAGCAGCAGTCAGCCTCCAGCCTTCGGCGTGCATCCTAACAGAGAGTGGTAGAATCTTGAGGTTTGAAACGGCGCCTCTTGAAAAGATGCTTGTTCTGGGATTTGCACCGATCATGTATGGAGACGCAGTTCTCGACGCAAAAAGGGGCTTCACCATTCTTTCAGGAGATCAAATCGTCTCCAAACTAGCCGTTAGCCTTGAGGCAACTAGGATTGTAATCGGCTTAGATGTTGACGGTTTGTACACGGCTGATCCTAAAGTCGACCCGAAGGCTGAGCTCATAGAGACAATTACGTTGCGAGAGTTGAGGCTACTTCTTAGTAAGGTTGGTGGATCACGGGCGGTCGACGTGACGGGTGGGATGTCTGGAAAGATGTCCGAGATGATTCCAGCCTTGGAAAAGGGTATTCCGGTGGAGATGGTGAATGCAAAAGAGGCAGGACGCCTCTTTAAAGCGTTGAAGGGAGAAGAGGTTATCGGAACAAAGTTTCAGCTAGGTTGATTCGTGTTGGCAAGCACAGAGAAGCGGAAGTTGAGTCATATACACATCGGTATTAAGGAAGATGTTCAAGCTCGTAGAGTAACCACTGGTTTAGAAGACGTGTTTCTCGTCCACAGGGCCATGCCTAGCGTCAGCCTTCAAGAGGTTGAGGCGTCAATTGACTTCTTCGGTCATAGGCTTTCGGCTCCAATCCTTATCGAGTCTATAACGGGCGGGACCAAGCGGGCGTTAAGAATAAACGCGGCTTTGGCTGAAGCAGCGGAGACATTGGGCTTCGCTATGGGTGTTGGAAGCCAGAGGGCGGCCGTGGAAGATCCGAGCCTCGAATACACGTTTCGGGTCGCTAGGGAGAAGGCTCCCAACGCTTTCCTAATAGCGAATCTAGGCGCACCACAGTTGGCTAGAGGCTACGGCGTACATGAGGCTGAGAAGGCGGTGAAGATGATCGGCGCTAACGCCCTCTTTATTCACACGAACCCTTTGCAAGAAGCGATACAGCCGGAGGGCGAGACCGATTATAGAGGAGTAATCCTCAAGATCAAGGAGATCGTCGAAGGCCTGAAGGTCCCTGTAATAGTCAAGGAGACGGGCGCAGGCATCGCTGCTGAAGACGCTGAGAAGATGGAAGCCGTTGGCGTCAGAGGGGTTGATGTGGGCGGTGCCGGAGGAACCAGTTGGGCAGCAGTTGAATACTTCAGAGCCAAGAAGGCGAAGAACAGCCTAAGAGAAACGTTGGGTGAAACCTTCTGGGACTGGGGTATTCCCACGGCCGCCAGCATCATAGAGGTCCATCAATCCACGAAGCTCAAGGTTATAGCTTCAGGAGGAGTGAGGACCGGTCTGGACGTGGCGAAGTCGATCGCACTTGGGGCCGACGTCGCCGGCTTGGCGATGCCTCTTCTAAAGCCTGCTCTGAAGGGCACGAAGTACGTGACAGAGACGCTTCAGACCGTGATTGACGGGTTTAAGACAGCGATGTTCCTAACGGGTTGTAGAAAGCTTGAGGATCTGAAGCGTTCACAGGTCGTGATCACGGGAAAGACGGCTGATTGGCTGGAAGCAAGAGGCTTCAAACCAGAGGAGTATGCGAGGAGAAGGTATTGACGAGTCTAGCTGAGAAGTTCGAAGAGGCGTCTCGTAAAGTTGATGCGCTGATAGATAAGATCGTCAGCGCTGACCGTGAGCCGAAGCTTCTCTACGAAGCTTCGAGGCACCTCATTGAGGCTGGGGGCAAGAGGCTTCGCCCTTTCTTGACATTGAAGTCGTGCGAAGTCGTGGGTGGCCATGTTGGAAACGCGTTGCCGGTAGCTGCGGCCGTCGAGCTGTTGCACACATTTACTCTCATCCATGACGACATTATGGATAGAGATCGTCAGAGACGAGGTAGGCAAACCGTACACGTGAAGTGGGGGGTTCCGATAGCGATAACGGCAGGAGACCTTCTCTTCGCGAAGGTATACGAATCCATTCTCCACTACACCGACCTCGAACAGGTGCCTCCGAATAGGCTTCTAAAGGCTCTAGACATCATCACAAACGCAGCTATCGCTATTTGCGAAGGTCAGGCCAATGATATGATGTTTGAGGAGAAGGAGACGATCTCCGAAGAAGAGTACTTCAAGATGATCGGCGGCAAAACAGCTTCGCTCCTCAAGGCAGCCGCCCAGACAGGGGCCATAGTCGGCGGCGGAACGAACCTACAGGTGAAGCACGTAGGCGACTTTGCATTCTATAGCGGTTTAGCCTTTCAGATAGTTGATGACATATTAGGTCTAACCGCGGATGAGAAGGCGTTGGGGAAAACCGTTGGAAGCGATATCCGTGAGGGCAAAAGAACACTCATAATATCAAACGCTTTGAGCACTGCCGACAGGGAACAACGTAACCTGATCCTGTCAGCACTTGGAAACAGGAAAGCTCCAACAGATCAGATAAGAAGGGTTACAGGCATTATTGTTGAGTTGGGATCTATAGACTACGCTTTCAAAAAGGCAAAGACGCTTGGAGAGGAGGCGAAGCAGCAGTTATCCATCTTCCCCGAGTCGCCAGCAAAGACTTCTCTACTTGAGTTCAACGATTACCTGAGAGTGCGAAGGCACTAGAGCTGTCTTGAAACGTTTAAATGGTCTTGATTATTAGCCTAATGGATCAACAATGGTTTTCATGTGATTAAGATGCCCAAAGTGAATATAGTTTTAGGTAAGAGCGAGGATTTCAGAAGAATCTACGCGAACGTCATACGGGTTCAGCCAACTCCCACGGATTACCGGTTGATCTTCTATCTGGATTGTCCAAGAGAGCCCGTCGCCGAGTTTGTTGCCGATCAAGAGCCGAAGCTGCCGGGAGAAGTCGTCATCGATAGGCTTTCACAAGTTGAGGTGGCTTTGCCACTGAATGTTGCCAAGTCTCTGAGGGACCTATTGGTCAAGAACTTGCAACAGTTGGAGAAGGGCTTTCCTCCAGACAAGGATGAGACTAGACCGATATACACTTAACCGTCTTTTTAGAGCTGTCTGACGCTGTCGACATAAAAGAAGAGAACATTTGTTCCGCATTCTTGTTGGGTAAGCGCTTGTAAGCATCATATTCTTTTATCTGATCGATAGGAGGAATAGGCATGACAAAATGGAAAGTCACTACGAGATTGGTTGAAAACACTCGCTCTATAGCCGATAATGGCAGAGGCCACGGCATAACACTGGATCTTCCAGTCGCCCAAGGTGGAAACGACGAAGGACCGACGGCTTTGGAACTGGCGCTCATGAGTCTAGCCGGCTGTGCCGTCACCATATACGCAGACATCGCGAAGAGGAGTAAAGTCCCTATTAGCAAGCTGGTGGCGGAGGTAGAGGCAGAAAAGTCTTCAAGTTCACCGATAGCGATTAGTCTTAAGATGAACGTTCATGGGAAGGCAAGCAAAAACATGTTGGAAGCGATGTGGAGGAAAACTGAAGTCCTATGTCCTGTCGTGTCCATTTTTGCGGAAGCTACGCCTGTTAAAGTTCAGTTAGAAACCGCTAGCGAATGAGCGGGAAGACCAACATCCTTCCATACTTAATTTCTATTTTAATTCATTTTCTCGTTTTCAGATACCTCTCCACTTCCCTCAGAGCGTCTTCGACCGAGGAAACCTTGACAAAAAGTCCACATGTGTCTATGTCGATGGTCGGGCAGTTGAGACCCACAACCGGTGTCCCACTCTTTATGGCCAGCGCGATCTCTGAAAGTGTTCCAGCGCCGCCGCTTAGAGCAACTATTACGTCGCTGGTTTTTGCGTTGATGGCGTTTCTAGCGTCTGACATACCCGTATAGATTGGTATATCGACATACCCGTTTGGGTAGCCTTTTCTGGGGATTCCCCTCTCGCTTGGAAGTATTCCTAGCACTAAGCCGCCGGCTTCGTGAGCTCCCTTCGAGGCGGCTTCCATGGTACCTGGTCCTCCGCCCGTCAACAGGATATAGCCTTTCTGCGCGATCATCTTTCCCAATAAGTATGCCAGCTCTCTGGGCCCTCCTTCTCCAGAGCCGATTACCCCGATTATTGGGCGTCTTGCCGCGCTACTCTTTCGATCTACTATTTTTCTCAAAATAACCCTCAACTCCAAAAGATTCTTTAAGACATAGAAGCTGTGTCGTTCCCAGGCTTCCCGAGGCCTAATTTGAAGTTCTCGTTAGTCTCAATCATTTTATATCTTGCGTGTGTAGATAAGCCTGTAGCTTAGCCCTAGCCTTGAGGAAGCCTTTTGAAGGCGTTGAACAACCAGCTCGATCTGCTCGTAAGGAAACTTGTCCTCGAAAACGCGCTGAGGTATGGAGGAAAAGCTAAGGCAGATCCTGTCATGGGGAAACTTCTTTCCGCGAGGCCAGACCTTAAGACAAGCACCAAAGAACTCAAGAAAACTGTCGGAAGAATCGTTACAGAGATCAATGCCATCCCGCTATCCAAGCAGAAGGAACTCGCGGCGGAAAATTGGCCCGAACTTTTGGTTCACGAGAAGCCGAAACCAAAGAAAAAAGTGCTACCTCCCCTTCCAAACGTGGAAAAATATTCCTTAATCCACACTAGGTTCTGTCCAAACCCGGATGGCGCTCTCCATGTGGGCGGTGCAAGAGCTGCGGTTCTATCCGACGAGTACGCGAAAGAGTATGGGGGACGTTTCACCCTAAGGTTTGACGACACTGACCCACGTACCAAGTCACCCATACTCGAGGCTTACGACTGGATTAGAGAGGATCTCCGCTGGCTGGGCGTCAAGTGGGATAGTGAAGTTTACCAGTCAGATAGGATGCCTGTGTACTACGCGTATGCAGAGAAACTTTTTTCGATGGGGGCAGCCTACGTCTGCAATTGCGACCCTGAAAACTTCAGAAAACTGATAATTGAAAAAGCCGGATGCCCATGCCGTGGGCTCCCTCCTGAGGGGCATCTGTCGAGATGGCATCGCATGCTCGACGGAACCTACAGAGAGGGTGAGGTCGTGGCCAGGATAAAGACCGATCTTGATCATCCGAATCCAGCGGTTAGAGACTGGCCAGCCTTGAGGATCATCGATACAAAGGATCATCCCCATCCAAGGATGGGCGACAAATACCGCGTCTGGCCGTTATTCGCCTATTGCTCCGGAATTGACGACCACGACCTCCAGATCTCCCACATATTGAGGGGTAAAGAGCATTTGACCAACACAACCAGACAGCTGTACCTCTATAGTCACTTTGGATGGAACTACCCCGAGGCCATACACTATGGGCGGTTGAAAATCATTGGATCTACACTGAGCAAATCCAAGATCAGGGACGGTATAGAAAAAGGCGTCTTCTCTGGCTGGGATGATCCAGAGCTGGGAACGTTGATGGCTTTGAGAAGACGCGGCATTGCGCCTGAGACCATACGTCAGATAATGGTTGAGGTCGGTCCGAGGCCTGTTGACGCGACTTTGAGTTGGGAAAACATCTATGCCATAAACAGGAAGCGATTGGATCCCGTTGCCAACCGATACTTTGTGGTGATAGATCCGGTGAAAATGACTGTAAGAAGCCTTGGGAAAAAGTCTTACATTTCCAAGCTGCCGCTGAATCCAAGCCGTAAAGATGCCGGCTACAGGACGCTAAAGGTGACAGCAAGTGATGATATGGCAACCCTATACATATCAAAGAATGACTTAGACTTACTGCGGTCGAATAGGATAGTTCGGCTGATGGGGTTGTTCAACATAGAGGTCAACAACGTTGGATCAAACGAGGTTGAAGCCCGCTTCCACAGCGAGGCATATATGGAGGCTAGGAAGCTGGCCGCGTCGCTCATACATTGGCTCCCTCAGGAAGGAGTTGTCAAAGTTAGGGTTGTCATGCCTTCAGCTTCAGTCCTTGAAGGCTACGGAGAAGCCAACATAATGGCGGAGAATGTGGGAAGTGTTGTACAGATGGAGCGCTTCGGTTTTGGAAGAATAGACTCAAAGCTCATAGATCAGGCAACTCTGTACTATGCTCACCGGTAACATTGATCGACAAAACCTTATAAGTAAACATTTATTCATACCCCTAAGCCAAACCAAATTTGTGTGGATGAGGCCTTATGTCAAAGCCATTCTACGTTAAGTTTACCGTCCCAAAGGAACTTGCGGACGCGGCCTATGAAGCCCTCCAAGTGGCCCGAGACACGGGAAAGATCAACAAAGGAACCAATGAGGCTACGAAGGCTATTGAGCGAGGCATAGCCAAGCTGGTTTATATTGCTGAGGACGTGCAGCCGCCCGAGGTCGTGGCACATCTGCCTCTGCTCTGCGAGGAACGGAAGACACCCTACATATTTGTTCCAAGCAAATTAAAGCTGGGTACCTCATCTGGCCTAGAAGTCGGTTCAGCAGCCGTATGCATCGTCGAACCCGGGGACGCAGCTGACCTGGTGAAAGATATAGTCTCAAAGCTAGACGCCTTAAAGATAAAGTAGAAAGGGTGACGTCTGCCTGTGAGCGAGAAAGAGGCCCAGCCATTAACACCTGCTGAAGTGATTCAGGTGATTGGCAGGGTCGGCGTAGTCGGTGAAGTTAACCAAGTGAGGGTCCAGATTCTCGAGGGGAAGGATAAAGGCAGAATAATTTCTAGGAACGTTAAAGGCCCAATCAGGATAGGCGACGTACTTATGCTGCGTGAGACGGAGAGAGAGGCAAAGAAAATCAGATAGATCCGGGGATCCATGTATGCCGAAACCACATAGGTGCTCTTTCTGCGGTAACGAGTTTCCACACGGAACTGGCATGATGTACATAAAGAGTGACGGCACTGTCTACTGGTTCTGTTCAAGTAAATGTCGAAAGAACATGCTGGAGCTTCAGAGGGATTCCAGAAACCTGAAGTGGACATCCCACCGTGTCCGAGGGACTGAAAAGAGTTGAAAGAGCGGACATTCATCTTATTGAAGCCGGATGCGGTTAGAAGAGGCCTTGTGGGCAGGATAATCACGAGAATCGAAGACAAAGGGATGAAGATCGGCGCCTTGAAGCTGCTCCAACTGAGTCAGACGCAGGCCGAGAAGCTCTACGAGATGCATAAGGACAAGCCTTTCTACATAGCGCTTATCAGGCACATCACATCTGGGCCTGTTGCGGCTATGGTTGCTGAGGGCGACGAGGCGGTTAGGGCCGCACGAAGCATCGCTGGAGCCACGGACCCTCTTGACGCTGACGTCGGAACCATCAGGGGAGACTTCGGGCTTACGATCACAGAGAATGTCATTCACGCGGCTGACAGCCGAGAAAATGTTTTGAGAGAGACGAAGATATTCTTCAACCCTGAAGAGATCATCTCCTAGACTTTTTCCACCGAGTTTTGCGATCTATCCTGCCGCTGCAGAGGCGGCTGGAACTAAGTTTATAGCGCCGCCCAGACACGAATTCTTGACTGTTGTAGAAGAGATCTGTTTTGCCAGCCAGGATCCGTCAACCCGTAGTCTGCGTTCTAGGCCACGTCGACGCCGGGAAGACGACCTTGCTTGACAAGATTCATGGATCCGCCGTCGCCCTAAGCGAGGTCGGCGCCATGACGCAGCATATTGGTGCCAGCTTTTTCCCACTCAAGACGCTTAAGGAGATTAGTGGCCCGCTTGTCAAGCGTGTCAGCGGCAAGATAAGGATACCAGGCATCCTGTTCATCGACACGCCTGGTCATAGCGTTTTCGTAAATCTCCGCAAACGTGGTGGATCCGTCGCCGATATCGCGATTCTTGTCTTAGACATCATCAGAGGCTTCGAGATTCAGACGTATGAAAGCGTAGACATTTTGAAGAGTAGAAGGACCCCATTCATTGTAGCGGCGAACAAGATAGACACGATACCTGGATGGGTTGAGCATCCTGACACTCCTATCTTAGAGTCGTTGAAAAGTCAGAACCCGAGTGTACTGCGGCAACTGGACGATCAGCTGTATACCATAATTGGATCATTCTCTAGGCTTGGATTCAAAGCGGAAAGGTTTGATAAGATAGCCAACTTTGCTGAATACGTCGCCATCGTTCCGGTGAGCGCTAAGACCGGCGAGGGCATTTCTGAGCTACTCTCCCTTCTAATCGGATTGGCTCAACAATACCTTAGAAAGAAGCTTCAAGTAGGGCGGGGCGGCGCAAAAGGAACGATTCTGGAGGTCAAGGAGGAGCCGGGTCTGGGTATCACGGTAAACGCCATCATTTACGATGGCATTATGCGTCAAGGCGATACGGTCGTGCTGGGAGGGAAAGACAAGCCCATAGTCACAAGGGCGAGGGCTATCCTACTCCCAAAACCGCTTAGCGAGGTTAAAGAGACGCGGGACAGGTTTACCCCTGTTAAAGAAGTTACGGCAGCTGCAGGAGTTAAAATCGCTGCTCCGGGGTTGGAGGACGCTATCGCGGGCGCCCCGATTTATGCGGCTGATAAGAAGCATCCTGTAAGTGAACTCGCAAAATCTATCTCAGAGGAGTTGGAGCAGCTCAGAATAGTCACAGACAAAATTGGCGTTGTCGTGAAAGCAGACACTTTGGGATCACTTGAAGCGATTATAAACGAGTTGGAGAATAACGGCATCCCAATAAGAATAGCCGATGTTGGAGACGTTTCCAGAAGAGACGTTATCGAGGCTTCCATTGTTAAACGCAAAGCGCCGACATTAGAGGCTATACTAGCGTTCAACGTCAGAGTTCTGTCGGACGCTGAGGAGGAGGCTAGAAACCTAGGTATTCAGATATTTCAGAACAAGATAATCTATCAACTGATCGAGGAGTACGTGAGTTGGGCTAAGACCCAGCGGGAGGCGTTGGCTAAAAGAGGCTTCGAGTCACTGGTTAGACCTGGAAAAATAAGGGTTTTGCCCGGCTACGTCTTTAGAAGGAGTAAACCAGCCGTATTCGGCATCGAAGTCGTTGATGGAAGGGTTCAGCCAAAGTACGGTTTGATTAGACCAGACGGAGAGATCGTTGGCGAAATCTTGCAGATTCAAGATAAATCACAACCAATCTCAGAGGCGACCGCCGGTATGCAGGTCGCCATATCGATGAGGGAACCTACGGTGGGCCGTAGCTTCGACGAGGGAGATACGCTCTACGTTATGGTTCCTGAAGCGGACGCAAAGGAACTTCTGGAAAAGTATCAGGATAAGCTCTTGCCAGAAGAAACTGAGGCATTAAAAGAAATCTTTGAGGTTATGAGAAAACGAAACCCCACATGGGGACTATGAGAATCTTAATAAATGAATGGGTCACGTATAAGTTGATGCCATGTAGAGATGTGTAACAGTAATGGCAAAGTTCAAACTCGTTGTATCGGATCCTGAAACTGGCAAGTCAAAGAGCCTAGAGATTGAAGGCGTTCAAGCCCAACCACTGGTGGGGCGAAGAATAGGGGAGACGGTTGACGGAAGCGTAGTCCAAATGCCAAGGGCGATCATTAAGATAACGGGAGGAAGCGACAAAGATGGAACCCCGATGAGGCCCAGCATCCACGGAGGAGTGAGAACCTCCATTATGTTAAGCGGAGGAGTAGGTTACCATCCAAAGCTGGAAGGAGAGCGGAAAAGGAAGCTTGTCCGTGGGAACATGATAACGGACGACATATATCAAATAAATCTTAAGATCATCGAGAAAGCCAAGAAGCCTGCCAAAGCGCCTAGGAGAGCAGCTAAGAAGGTTTCCGAAAAGCCTTCGGTTAAATCATCGGCTAAGCCTTCAGCCAAGCCGTCAAAACGAGGAGCCTAGGTCTTCTGTTTTGCCTTTTCTGTTTCAATGTATTCGGTGTAGGAGCAGCCGCCGCAAGCCCACCTAGGAACAGGTCCCTTGTGGTGCGCCATGAAGGCTCCACACCTCGGGCATTTTCTTAGGTTAGTGATCAGTTTATCTCCTTTAATCTCGTAGTAGCTGTGCATCTTCTTCTCTTCCTTCTTTTTTTCGCTCACTGTTTTTCAACCTTCTCTGTCGATTCGCCCTTTTCTGTCGCCTGTGGAGCCTTTTCGCTCTTTTCTTGAGGCGGGTTATTTCTCGTCTGAATGTACTCTGGGACAGCACTCTTGGCTCTATCCGCTTCATCATAGACTTCTGCTTCTCCAATCGTTCTGTTGGAGCCGGTGGGGGTTTTCATTTTGACGATGTAGACCCTGTCTTGGCTGATTTTGAGCATGCTTGCCAAGGCAACTCTGATCTCTAGGAGCTTTGGGGTTCCTGAAGACGGATGATCGATGGCGAAAGACATGTCCGTTCGTCCTAGTAGAGGATTGTGTTTTTCTGAAGTTTTCTTGATTTCCAAATCATTTCACCCCGAATTCTTTGATTGCAGTAAGTGCTACCTGTTTTCTTTAGGTTGTCTTTATATATGTTATTCCTGATTTGGGTGCTTCCCCTAAGCATCATGATGCTGCCGTGGAATCGTCTTTAATCTGTTCTAGATTCTGTTCTTGAGGCGAAGGCACAACAGTGGTTGGTTATCAAAATATTTTTCTTCTTCGAGAGAGACTATGTACTATTCACTTGCTTCGGAACTTTGAACGGTCATCGCTTTTATTAGAGATTTGATCTCTTTCTTTTTCTCCTTTGTCGTCTGAACAACGACCATTCCTTCGTGCGGTTGACCGTAGACGACTATCGCGCCCTCAGGAGCGTTAAGAACCGTTGGCAAAACAAGTAGATCCTCCTCTCCGTCGACTTCTATCTTCGTTACAACATTCTGTCTAGACGCGTCACTTATGGCCTCCCACGCTTTTGGCGTTACCGTTCCCGGAGGGTTCTTCACATGAATCACTCTTTTCATCTTGAGGGGGATCGGGGAAATAGCCTCCCTCATAACCCTGTTGTCGACAATGTATACGTCGGCTGGTATGCCGTATTTTACCATGTTGGATGTTGCAACATCGCCGACGGCGAAGATCTTTGTCGGAGAGATTTTTTCAACAATGTTGGAAAATTGTTCCATTATATTGCTTGGTGAGCCTCTGAGCAATTCTCCAAGCGGACGCTTCAAATAAGCTCGTAGTTTGTCGTTGAGGTGGTAGGTCTTCGAAGGGACGTCCATTATCTGACACGTAGGGCGTATCGCCCCGGCTTTTTAACCTTCATCGTCTCCGCTATTTGAGAGTTCTCAAGGTCCAGAATTATGGCCACCCCAGTCCAGTCGCTTGATATGTTAACGGCCTTGCAGTCAGGGCAAAGATTCGTGGTTGTGATCAGATGACAGTTCTTACATGCTTTTTCGCTCATATCGATCCCTCCTCAGAGGTTTGGGCTACCGTCTTTACCTGCGTTGCTTCATGAAGCTTCTTTACATCCTCCACGATCCATTCGAGCTTGCCGAGAAATGGTTGGCGCATAGTGAGGCCGACTTTCCCAGAGGTACCGCCTTTTGCAAATGAGACTGCTGTGATCCTGGTTCGGACACTGTCTCCAGCCTTCAGCCTCCGCTGAGTTTCCTTACCTATCAAGACGGCCTGCTTGTCATCGAAGGAAACGAAGTCGTCGATGATCTGCGAAACGTGAAGCAACGCGTCTATTGGGCCCACCCGCACAAAAGCTCCAAAATCTTCTATTTCTACAACCTCACCTTCGACTATTTCTTGGATCTGTGGATAGAACGTGATTATGGAGAACGTTACGCTGTTATATGTGGCGCCGTCTCCAGGAATTATCTTTCCTATCGGACTTACTTTGACATCCTTCAACAGGACGACGTAGCCTAGGTCCTCGGTCACGATTCCTTCGTATCTAGCCTTCAGTTCTTCGTAGGCAGCCCTGTCTAAGGGTTTACCGAATTTCTCCGGCGGTATCCTTATGGTGTCTTCTATCGTCATTAGCTTGAACATGTTCTATCACGTACTAGAAGGTGATTCCGTGGGAACCCTAAGCTAAAAACCTTCTTATATACCCTCTGCGAGTAGCCGTGGTGGAATCAGAATCAACGAAATGCTTGATAGTTGCCGTTATCATTGCAAGCTTTTGCTCAGTAAAGACTCCTACCTAAATACGGCTCCATTCACTTCTAAGTGGGATCGTTGCCTGAGATAAACAACGGGGATGCTCTTTTCTTTCAGCTTCTTTCTGAGTTCAGCATCGTTTGTTGCAACTGGACAGCCCCACTCACTCGCCAATCTAAGTATGACATCGTCGATCTGCTCTCTTGGTCTGGGCTTAACCTCGATGATTTTTAGCTTCTCCGCTAGCTTCAACGCTTCTCTAGCCTGTCTTGCCTGCTTAATGCTTTTAGTAGCCGAAATGCGTTTCAGTTCGTCGTAGACCGGCGAAGGCACGATAGCTTCCACCCTCTGGTTTAGAGCTTTTTCCAACCCTTCAAAGATGTCTATAGGAAATTTGGCTGGGATCATTAGAAAGTTGGAATCCAATATTACGCTGATTGCCATTCTTCGCAGTTCCAAGCTTTTTTCGAGTTTCTTTAATTTTACATTATTGATGTGTTTTACTTCTTGATGATTCCGTAGCCGATCAGTCTCCAACTCTCTCCCAATCTGCGGCTGATTGCCGCCCTATCCTTTGGCTCAGCGCAGACAGGCCTCCGAAGGGAAAGCTCTACAACATCATCCCTCGCGGATGTCACGACGCCTGAAGACACCGCGGTGCCTACGTTTATGACGAGGTTCTCGTTGGTCCTGATCTTATCAATCTTCACCAGTTCTTCAGTTCCAATGGCCTTCTTGAACAAGTGCGGTTCAAACTTTAGGTCATTCATAACGGGTGGTAGCCGGCCGGGTTTTCCAACAACATTTCCCACAAGTCCGTCTGCTCTCGCCAACGAGGGGTCAAGAAGAGTCCCAATGCCTACCAGCCCTCCACACCTCGCTTCCTTGACGAAACTTCCGCCCGCATTTAGGCTTTCTATCTTTGTAAAGAGAGGCTCGTAGTACGACTTACCTCCTTCTTCAACACGTATTCCAGGGCTGATCTCAATTTCGTCTCCGACTTTAAAGACGCCTTCCAGAATGGAGCCGCCGATTACTCCTCCAACGATCTTCTCTACATCTGTGCCAGGCTTGTTCACGTCAAATGATCTGACAACAAGCATCGTGGGCTGTACAGACAGGTCACGCTTTGGCGTAGGAATGTGCTTCTCAATCATTTTTATTAATACATCGACATTGGTTGAGTGTTGGGCGCTGGCAGGAATAACTGGCGCCTTTTCGGCAGCGGTTCCTTTGACAAACTTCTCAATCTCTCTGAAACTCTCCAAGGCTCGCTCTTGACTGACGAGATCTATCTTATTCTGGACGATAATCATCTTGTTTATTCCGGCGATCTCTGTTGCAGCCAGATGTTCACGGTCCTGTGGTTGGGGGCATTTCGCATTTGCAGCCAGAACCAGTAGCGCACCGTCCATGAGAGCGGCGCCTGAGAGCATGGTGACCATCAAGCTGTGGTGTCCAGGGCAGTCTACAAAGCTGATTCCTCTTATGAACTCGGTTTTGGTGCCGCACGTTGGACAGACCGGGCTTGTACAATATTCATCGCATTTTGAACACTTGTAGATTCCAACATCTGCATAACCTAAGCGGATTGTGACTCCTCGACGTCGTTCTTCACTGTGTTTCGCGGTCCAGACGCCGGTTATCGCCTGAACGAGGGTTGACTTCCCGTTGTCGACATGGCCGAGTGTTCCCAAATTAAGCGTAGGTTGCCGAGGCAACGGGTCCTTGAACAAAAAGAGTTTCTCCTGATTCGCGGCTTCTGTTTAAATATCGTACAGTTATTTTGACTTTTTATTTAAACATTGCACGGTACCGCCCGCATGCATATGCAAGATCCATGTAAAGTCTAAAAGCGCCGCTAGCTATGGAAAGATCGGTTGACTGTCGTTTTAAGAATTCATTAACAACCTGAAGAATAAATGAATAAGAAGAGCTGCTTCTCACACAAACGTAGTTAAAACCGGAGGAACAACCTCACGTCTTCAGATATCGTAAGCCTAGGGATCGAATCCACAGCCCACACCTTTGGCGTGGGAATGGCGTCCTCCAAAGGCGAAATCCTTTCCGACGCAAAGTCAATCTACACGCCTCTCTCAGGAAAAGGAATCCATCCTAGGGACGCGGCGCAGCATCACTGTGAGGAAGCACCGAAGGTTATCAAACTATCCTTCAACGAATCCAAAATCAAGCCGCATCAGATTGACGCCGTGGCTTTTTCACTCGGTCCTGGCCTAGGACCAGTGCTTCGTACTGGTGCGACTGTTGCCAGAGCTCTAGCTACGTGGCTAAACAAGCCACTCGTGCCGGTTCACCACGCCATTGGGCACATCGAGTTGGCGAGTCTCATGACGGGAGCTAAAGACCCGTTGGTGATCTTGGTATCAGGCGGCCATACGACTATAGCTGCTTTCGCAAAAAGAAGATGGAGAATCTTCGGCGAAACCGAGGATATAACTCTGGGAAACCTCCTAGACGCCTTCGCTCGCGAAGCGTCATTGCCATCGCCTGGCGGACCTACAGTTGAAGCCCTCGCGAGAAAGGGCAGAGGCTTCATCGATTTACCATATGTTGTTAAAGGTAACGACGTATCCTACTCCGGCCTCCTCACAGCGGCAAAAGAGATTCTGAAAAAGGGTTGCGATATGAAGAATCTTTGCTACTCACTACAAGAAGTCGCCTTCTCGATGTTAGCAGAAGCCTCTGAGCGCGCTCTGGCTTATACAGAGAAGGATGAGGTTTTGTTAGTTGGGGGTGTTGCTGCCAACGAGCGACTTCAACAGATGATTCGTGAAATCACCGATGAGCACAAGGCAAGTTTCTATGTGGTTCCCAAGAGATATAGCGGTGACTGCGGAGCACAGATCGCTTGGACAGGCGTTCTCGCGCACAAGTCTAATATCCAAATTGAGGTGGAGAAGAGTTTTGTCAGACCAAAATGGCGTCTCGACTGCGTGAATATTCCGTGGAGATGAGGACGGATAGGATGCTTGTAAGGAAGGGTGCGGAAGCCAACCTGTATCTGGAAAAATGGCATGGACTAGAAGTCATCGAGAAGAAGAGGCTTCCAAAAAGATACAGAGTCGCCAAATTGGACTCCAAAATTAGGCAGTTCAGAACCGTTCGTGAGGCACGATTGATTCATGATGCGAAGTCTGCTGGCGTCCCGACACCTACGATATATTCGGTTGACCTAGGTAATGCAACGATTATAATGGAACATATCAGAGGAGCGCGGGTCAAAGAAGCCCTCGATTCGCTAGACCATAACGCGAGAAAGGCGCTTTGTTATCGGATCGGGCGGTTAATAGGTCGGTTGCACAACGCGGGCATAATTCACGGTGATCTGACAACTTCAAACATCATCGTCTCAAATAATAGGATCGTCTTCCTAGACTTTGGGCTGGGGGAACACTCAGAGGACCTTGAGGAACGGGGTGTGGACCTCCTTCTAATGAAACGGGCTTTTCAAAGCGCACATTACAAGTATTCGAAGGAATGTTTCGACGCCCTAGTAAAGGGATATGCCAAAGAGGTTAGTTCAGAGGCGTCAAAAGAGGTTGTGAGAAGGCTCAGAGACGTAGAAAGAAGAGGTCGGTATGTTTCAAGGAAAGTCGCACCCGAAGGTGTCTAAAGATGAAGAAAAGCTCGGGTTCTCGCAGTCGAAGAAGAGTGTATTTCGCTACAACCAGCTCACACAAATTCGAGGAGGCACATCTTATACTTTCAGAGTACGGTATAGAGGTTTTGAGGGTAGACGCGAAGGGTCAAGAGATACAGGCGAAAACCATCGAGGAGATCGCCATGGCCAGCGCCAAATATGTAGCTCGTCGACGCAAGACCCCTGCTATAGTTGAGGATGCGGGGCTCTTTGTAGAAGCGTTGAACGGTTTTCCGGGAC
The DNA here is from genome assembly GCA_964481305.1 of uncultured Candidatus Bathyarchaeia archaeon. Lineage (GTDB taxonomy): Archaea > Thermoproteota > Bathyarchaeia > RBG-16-48-13 > JAGMEO01 > CAYZTF01. The sequence continues at coordinate 22,945 of CAYZTF010000003.1, forward strand.
CATACTCATCATACGTCAACCAGACCATAGGCAACAAAGGCCTACTAAAACTCTTAGAGGGTATCACTAACAGGAGAGCCGAGTTTCGATCCGCCGTCGCGTTCAGCGGACCTACCACAAAATGCTTCTCAGGCGTCGTTTTTGGCAATATATCTAACGAAGAGCGTGGATCCAGCGGCTTCGGGTACGATCCCATCTTTGAGCCCTTAGAAGGCGGAGGCAGAACTTTTGCCGAGATGGCAATGGAGGAGAAGAACACGCACTCTCACAGAGCTAAAGCTTTAAGAAGTTTCGCAGAATGGTATTGTAAGCATTTTGCGTCTAAGCGCTGATTGTCGATAAGGCTTGTGAAAGTTTCAAGCGGCGTTCTTTAGGCTTTATGAGGTTTTCTCAGCGAGTTTGTTTATATGTTTCGGTGGTCTCGAAGGACTTGAGATCGATATAGGGCAAGGAGCAACGATGTAGCATGTTAAATCTCTTGTTTGTCTATAGCGGCGATTACGGGGAACGCGTGATAAGAAACCTAATTAACGATCCAAGTTTCTGTCAAGCCTGCGGCCTACTCTGCGACTATTGCAAGTACGGAGTTTATAGCTATGTGCGAACCATCCGTGCAGCAATCAAGCTGCCTGATCCAGCTAAGTTACCAGATTTCATAGAGAAACCCGACGAATATCTTCCCAAAAAGATTCCAGCTGCCGACATATGCATGGCGACAGGTATTCATCGAGACCTACTGTTGGCGCTTCCTTCACGACTTAAGCGGGAAAAGGTAAGGGGGTTAATTACACCTATCGAGGATTTTAGAGAAGTCCCCTCAGGCCTTCGGAAACAATTGGAAGAAGAATGCGACGAACTGTCCATCGAACATGCTTTTCCTAAGCCTTTCTGTGCCCTAGAACCATCGACAACGACGCCGCTCATATCGAGGTTTGTTCAGGACTTCAAGATAGGGAAGCCGTCTCTACGAATAACCACTGAGAAACGGAGCAAGTCAAAGCTGATCCAAGGCGTCATCGTTGAGCGAAGCGCTCCATGCGGATCCACATGGTATGTAGCAAGAAAGCTGATCGGTAAAGAAGTGCGGAAAGAGGGGATTCGAGACGCTGTTGCAAAAGCGCATCACAGTTATCCGTGCACCGCGACTATGTCAACAGACCCTGAAATCGGAGAACCTGTCCTTCACAGAGCCGGTTACCTGATCAGAGAAGCTGTTGAAGCTCAGCTGTTTGCGTGACTTTGAATTAGTTCAGCTATTTTTGAGTTCAAAATCCGAACGTTGTCTTTTTCCAAAACTCTTAATTAATACAATCGACAAAGCCGACTCTTGAGTTGCGCTTACTTATCAGCTTGTCAGCAATCGGCGCTTTTCCTTACGATATGCGTTATCATCACAACCTTCAAGGCTTCATTTATCGCCTGATCAAGTTCTCAGGATACGATGGGCTTCACGATCGCAGGGGCTGCAAGTTCTTCTCATTCTCAAACCTGATCCCACCCAGCCGAACCGTTCAACCCGGTTCTTTGAAAAATCTTGTGATTGCTTCACCGGACAGCGACTTCGTGAGAGCCGTGCAAAGCGAAGCGAAGAAGGTCGAGGGAACGGTAATCAAGATAGGTGCTATGAACTTCAGGCTCTTAGATTCGAGACTGTTAGATGCACGGCTTCCCGAGGACTTTGAGGAGTGTAGGCTGATCGCCGGCACCCCCATTGTGGTGAGGATACCGAGATACCG
>CAYZTF010000004.1:0-20211 GCA_964481305.1 uncultured Candidatus Bathyarchaeia archaeon
AGAGATATTGTTGCCTTTTTTGGACCGAATGATTTAAAGCCACGCATTTCTAGGCGCTTGACGTACACCATTATAGAACCTCTACATGAGGACGTGAAAATCGATCAACAGATAGCATCATTACTTTAAAACCTGAGGCTACAGTTTTAAGTTTTGAGCTTTTACAGTCTCCCCCATTTCTCATCGTGCTCTAAAAATAAATGCAATTCTTCATTACCTTAAGCTTGAGAGCCTCTTTAAATTGATAGTCTCGAAAACATTGATTATTTTGCTGTTTCAACAAAAAAATGCTTTGATATCTCCCTTGACACGTCAGCAATACAGCTACGTAACTATTAAAAGCCTTCGTCCAAACGTTTATAGCGAATCAGAAATTTCGACGCAGGGTTGTCAAACGGATTTGAACGAACGTATTAAAGCAATAAAGAAGCAGTTGGAGAATCTAGGATTAGACGGCTACCTAGTAACCAACGTTAGAAACGTCTACTACTTAACTGACTTCTTGGACATCTCTAATGCCTCCCTCTGTCTAATTGTTCCCTTAGACAGCGACCCCGTCCTGTTGACTTATCAATTGAGTTACTTAGCAGCCTCAGAAACAGCCAAGGGTTGCACAGTTAAGGTTGTTGATCCCGGAAGTCTCGCGGAGTGCATGATAGAGGAAGCCGTCCAACTGAAGCTCAAAAATATCCACTTCGATGAAATGAGTTTCCCTACCTACCTGAAGATGTTGGGTAAAGGTCTTGAAGTTAAGCAAGATTCGGACATGATCTGGAATCTTCGCCGGATCAAGGAAAAAGTCGAGATCGAGTACATGAAGAGGGCTGCCGAACTCACAGACGTAGGCGCACGGGCTGGACTGGAGGCAGTTAAGGCCGGGACGCTAGAGTACGAAGTTGCCGCTGAGGCAGAGTATGCGATGAGAAGAAACGGCTCCGAGGGTGTAGCCTTTGAGACCGTAGTTGCGTCCGGCCCAAGATCAGCTTACCCGCATGGCATCTGCGCTGACAGACGAATTCATAAAGGGGACATCGTAGTCTTGGATCTTGGCGCCCTTTTCAAGGGATACAGGAGTGACATCACGAGGACAACGATCGTCGACGAGCCTTCTCCCAGACAACGGGAGGTATTCGACCTCGTTCTTGAGGCACAGGAGAAAGCTTTTCGTCATATTCATTCAGGAGTCGCCTGTAGGGAGGTTGATGAAGTTGCCCGTAATGTTTTGAAGAAGGGGGGTTATGTAAAAGAATTCTTACACGGCGTAGGACACGGCGTCGGCTTGGATACACACGAGCAACCCACACTATCCAGTAGAAGTAACGATTTCTTGGAAGTTGGAAATATCGTAACCGTTGAACCTGGAATCTACATCAAAGGTTTCGGGGGCGTAAGAATCGAGGACACCGTCCTCGTTCTGAAGGAAGAGGGGGAGAGGCTTACAAAAACGCCCCGAACCTTAACTTGAAGCCATTCTATTGTCCATAACGGCGCTTGCGACTCTGATAGGTTCTAATGGAACGCCAAAGGTCAATCCGCCTGAAGTCAGGCCAGAAGACATCTAGAAAACATAATTCACTATAAGCGGCCTGCCATATGAGAAAGCCGCTAAGTCGCTCCTCTCCAGAAGTCCTTATGATGAGGTCTGGATCGGATTTTGGTAAATACGATGTGTACAAATGCTGTTCGAAGGTTTCTTCATCTATTTGATCCAAGGTCATTCTGCCTTCTTTAACTTCTTCGGCTATCTTCTTTGTCGCATCAACTATCTCAGCACGCCCACCATACGCAACAGCAAGGTTGAGGTAGAAATTGCTATAATCCTTTGTGGCCTCTTCAATCTCATGCAACACATTATGAACATCCCTCGGAAGAAGGTCTACACGTCCTATGGTCTTTACGCGAATCCCTTTCTTATGAATGGAGTTACTTTCTGGGCCATTCATCTTTATCGCCTTCTCTCTGATCACTTGAATTATTTCCTCCACTTCCTTTTTTGAGCGCTGGAAATTTTCGGTTGAAAAAACATATAGCGTTATAGTCTTCACCCCCAATTCAAGTAACCATTCGAGTAACTCGTCTACTTTCTTGGATCCGAAACGATGCCCCATCCATGGTGGTAGAGAATGTTGATTCGCCCACCTTCTATTTCCGTCCAATATTATACCTATGTGTTCAGGTTTGTTTCCGTCTTTTATCTGGCTCCAGAGCATCCTCTCATACATATTATAGATTATCGGATTACAGGTAATTCTCCGAGACAAGATTGATAGATATCTTCGAACGCTCAAAGTCGAGCCCCTTCCAAGGCATGGGAGCATGGGCAGCGTCTTCTTTCAGGAATACGTTTAACGGCCTCACGTAGAATGCGCCTAAGAATAGGCTCTGTCCTCTTACCGATCTCAAGAACCTCTTCTGAATCAACCCTTTTCTGCATGCCAGCTGCCATGTTTGAAACAAAGCAGATACTTGCATAGCACATCTCCAGTTCACGCGCCAGTACAACTTCTGGGATGCCAGTCATTCCTATGATGTCGCCGCCCAAGGTTCGAAACATCCTGATCTCGGCAGGAGTCTCGTATCTTGGCCCTTCGGTGCAAACATAGACCGCTTCGTCCCAAAGTTGCCTTGCCTTTCCCCTGGCTGCATCTATCAAAGTCCTTCTAAGCTCTGGACAGTATGGCGCAGTGAGATCGATGTGTGTAACAGGAGACTTATCATAGAAGGTTCGGGGCCTGAGCCAAGTGAAGTCTAGGAAATCGTTCGGGACAACTAAACCCCCAACTCCATAATTGGGATTTATTGCTCCAGTTGCATTCATGGCCAGTATCCTTTCAACGCCTATGGCATGAAGAGCCCATATGTTTGCCCTGTAGTTGATTTTATGCGGAGGATTTGCATGCATCTCGCCATGTCTGGGCATGAAGGCAACCTCTACACCTCCTAACTGACCAATGGTTATCGTTGGAGAAGGGCCGTAAGGAGTCCCCACCCGCTTTTTATTGTTTCCCTGTAGAAGAGAAGCCGTTCCAGTCCCGCCGATCACGGCTATTTTAAGCTTTTTCAGTTCTCTCCTCCCCTTCGCTTCCAAAATAGTGCTTGTACCTCCTGCTTAGGCTCATGGTTACTAAAACAGCTATCAGCGTTCCCGCTATTCCTAGGCCAGCCGAGAATAGAAGATCTATGATCAGTCTGTCCGAGATGGAAGTGGGGGGAACGGGCGCCAAAAGGATTGATGATGCTCTGAGTGCTACCTCCCTGACCCATATCAACACGACTATTCCAACGCCATTCCGCCAGATTCTCCGATTGTGGGTGAAGTAATAGAATATTGCTCTACCAATCAGAAGAATAGAGAGCGCAACAACGATCAGATCCACAGCGTTTGCTGTGACCAAGCCCGCTATTCTGGGGAGGCTACTCCACCAGAGTGATGAGTCTGAAGGGACATGGGGTGCAACCGAACTGAACGTCTGATAGGCATCAACCCCCAAAACGACTATGGCCGTAATCATCGTGAAGAGCTTTATCAGCTCTAAAGGGTTTGGAATCGATACGGATGCGATCCTCTTATCAATCCCGAAGCCCTTGATTAGAAGAACCGAACCTATGATTATAAGAAACGCGTAGCCAGCGTATAGGAGGTAGTTGAATATCCATAGTACAGCAAGGGTAACTAAGAGGATTCCCGGAACGCCCAATGCGATTCTGGAATAGTAAGGATCTTCGGCCAGCTTTCTAAGATAGCGGGAGAAGAGCGCCCAACTCTCCTCTATAGTTTCGCTATGTCTGACGACAATCCTTCTGATGGACATTATCGGCACATAAGACTGTATGATTGGAATGACTTCCTCGTCGGCGAAGCCGTCGGTGACGAGAACGACGTTCTTCGCAGGAAACTTACTAAGAACCTCTTTCAGCTGAGTTACAAGGTTCTTGTCGGCCTTTACTCCACCAAGCTCAGATCCGGTGATTGTGGCTACTTCGTATACTCCTTCTCCTTTTTCTTTGGAAAGGGCGTCGTAGGTTCGTATGGCGCCGAATACGGCGTTTGCATCAGCTTCTTCCGGATCCTTTAAGGCCAGCTTTGAGGCTGCTTCGATGTTTTTCTTTCTCCCAATTATGGGGCTTTGAATTTCGCCTTTCACTCCGATGTCGTTGTCTCTGTCTACGCAGAGTATCAGGGTTTTTTCGGTTTCCTTTTTCTTGGACATCAAAGGTTCCTTTACCGTTTTCGTATGTTAATCTATCTGGATTAGGCCTCTCTTTATCAGCGTCTTTAACTCGTCAATCGTCATTCTTTTCTTTTTCTCTAGCTTCATCTTAGCGCTCTCAGCTAGATCCTTATTAGCCTTCTTAGCTTTAGAGACATGGTCTCTAAGCAACGCTTTGTTGAGGTCCCCCTCGACCTCATTAATCTGCTTCAAAATCTCCGAACACCGTTGCTCAGTGTTGATTATCCTTTCCCTACACTCACAAAATTCTGCGTGCATCTGATCCGCGGAGACCTTGACCTTGGCAGCTTGTTCAAACTTTTCTAGCATCTTCTGATGATGTTCTCCACTTTCCTCAGACAGACGACATCTTTCTTCGCGCACCTGACTAATTCTGTCTTTAATGTTGGCTATTTCTGCCTCCAGAGCCTCCAGTTTCTCGTTGATCGATCCGACTTCACGGTGCGCATCCAACCGTTTCTCAAATGTTTGAATCTGATGAACGATCCGTTTCTCTTCTTCCAAGCTCATTGAGGCTGTCTGAATCTTCCATTCGAGTTCCTTAATCTTCTTAAAGGCCATGCTCTCGTTCTGTAGTTGATTCTTCAATAGAGACGCTCTTTTTCGAAGAACGTCAGCGTTTAAGCACATTTCTCGAAGCAGTGTTTGAAGGGTCTTTAGATCCTCCTTAAGGTTTCTGACTCTAGCATTGCATTCATCTCGCAGACTTTTGAAGGCTATAGCTTCATTCTTGACCTGGCGGTGTTCTGAGTTCAGCCTATCCCTCTTTCCAGCCAATTCCTTCAACTCTTTAGTCAGTAGCTTTCTTTGCTCAAACAATGGCGACAACCTTGAGTTGAGTTCCTGAATTTTCTTTGATAAAGTCGCGTCCAGATCTAAACCCAGCCCTTTGATGCCAGATAAATCTGAGAACTATATGTCGTGTTTAGTATCTTTAGCCATTTCTATGGCGACCGCCAACGCGCCTTCCAGAGCCTTCCATTCATCCCCTGCGAAACCCAAGATTAGAACATCACCATTCAAGAAATCGAAGCCTTGAAGGATCTCGGCAGTGAGTTTCGGATATTCTAGAGAAAAGTCGGAGTAGACATTCGGAACCGCTAAGATCCCGTCTGCGTACTTTAGGATAATGGCGCCGAGAGCTCCTGCTCTAACTGCAGCGTCTCTATACTGAGCGACTGGTCTAATCATTTCAGCGCGGTCGCGAACATGAACGCAAAAGCTGTTGTCAAGTCCAAGTGATCTTAAGTCAACTTGTTTGATTTTAGCGATGTTGTACGCACCCAGGCTTTTTGCGAGTAAGCTCTCGCCTTTTCTTGTCAGTTTACAACCCTTTCTAGAGGCAGATATAATTCCTTTTCCTTCTAGATCAGTGAGCATTAGTCGAACGATTCCTTCATACTCAGACAGATCTAAGATTTTTTTTAATCTATAGCGTCCAATAGGTCCTGCCTTTTTCAAGGCTAGAATCAGCAACAGCTCCTTTATCTCTGTTCTCTTTTTACGTCTTCCAAGACACGGCATTTGCAGCATCACGCATCATTCATTAGCCTTTGAATGCTTTGGTAAGATTATGTCCCGCAAAGTACTGGACAACGCTTGCACAATATCACGAGTTAAGAGTTGCGTCGACCCCGGAATTTGCTCCTCTATAGCTGTCTCCAGCATCTCAGGATTCGATCCCCAATCCACTATTCTATCAACCAAACTTTCTGGAATGAGGTCGGCTTTGGAGAGAAGATGTATTTGAGGCAGAAGAAGACGGTTGAATACTGCCGCTGATAGGAACATATTAGATACATAGTTCAGAGGATTACTGGAGAAGGAAGAATCAAAGAGGTAGACTACAGCCTTAGGATCGCTTGTTAGTTCTTTGGCTAAATATGGATCGCTTGCTCTGAAGGCAAAAAGCTCTATCTGTCCAGCCGTATATACTAAAACATATTCAGGGGTGAGGGTCTCAAGCTCATCTCGAATCCTATGAACCTCGCCAGCAATGAGGTCGGCCGCCATGAGCAACGCGCCGTTCGGGCCCAGACCGTATTTTTCCATCAGCCCATCTATTGAAAAATAGTTCCTAATGTCTACATCGGGCGAGTAGGGCAATGTCATGGCCCCAGGGTCGAGGTTAACCGTAACTACGTCTTGCTCCTTCATTTTCATCCAGTTTGAGAATGAGGCGGTTAAGAGTGCTTTTCCTGACCCTGCTGTTCCTATCATGAAGGCGACGTACAAGATCGACCACTAAGTTGTCTGTTTTAAGGTTGGGACGAACTGTTATATGGTTCCTGTGAACGGGAGGCTCGACCTTGAATTTGCAATTGTTGATCAAAGTTTTGGTCAGCCATTGATTCGACTTTTGCTCTATGACGGATCAGGAGCTTTGAAAGCTTCGCCATAGACCTTTTCACGGCGTTTTTGGCCATCTCATCCGATTCTGATACAGTTGAGAAGTTAATTTCAAGCACCGGTCCTGGTCCGGGTCTTGGATGAGACTTTATGTAGACCTCAGGATATTCACGCATGACTTTATCGATCAGCGGTGCAACCTTAGACTCCCCTACCCCAATCACCTTCAAGCTTCCCTCTCTCCTGAAAAGGTTTCCTACAAGATCGCTAATCAGAGGACTCACACTATGTTCGAATATGGCTTCCATCTCCCGCGGGACACCCGGCAATGCCACTATGTTCATTTCTCTGTGTTTCATGTACACACCTGAAGCCGATCCAACAGGGTTTTGCAGCGGCGTCGCGTCCCTCGGCAGGCTTACCATCTTCAATCTTGAAGGCATCGGTTCAAATTCCTCGTATTTATGACCTTCTTGACGATCTCGATAATGCATTTTCATGTATTCAAGAGCTAATTCGTTCAGTTCGAGCGGGCTATTAACAGCATCAGAAAGTGCCTCCAGGGTCTTATCGTCAAAGGTTGGGCCTAGGCCGCCACACATAATCAAGAAATCCGTCTTCCGGCTTAAAGCGTCGTTTATTGCGGAAGATATGTCCTTCACATAGTCTCCGACCGTGGTTGCTCGGATGACGTTTCCTCCCAAGTCAGTGATAGCTTTTGCTAGATAACGCATGTTAGTGTTCAATGTTCTGCCGGTCAAGAGTTCGTTGCCTATTGTGATTATTTCAAAGTTAACGCGTTTTTGAGAATACATACTGAAATTCTGACATCCATGCTATTAATCCAGAGCATTAAATCTATTGACCAGTTTCGACAGCTTGGAAATTTTGACGCTTAGTCTTTTTTTGATAGCCACCATTTAAGGTACTCGTTACGCTTCTTCTTCTGCGCCTCTTCCTTACTTTCTACGTCGGGCCTCAACTTGTCTCTCATCTCCATGAGTTCTTGTGAGGTCAGGTAGAGCCCGCAGCCTTTGCACGCGAAACGCCGGAGCCTTGGATCATACAGCATCTCATCGCCGCATTCAGGGCAGTAGGGCATAATCTCCACTTCTAACGAGAACTGAGGGCTCTTAGATTTTTACTTTACGTATTTGGAAGTTTCATGGCTATGAAATTCTAAGACTGTTTAATACCCTATTTATACTTCATCCGTTCCACATTGAAATTTGGAGGAAGTTCAGAATGGTCGTAGCGAAGGTAAGAATCGAAGATTTCAAGAGGTTTCTTGAGGACCTTTCAGACATCGCTTTGATCAAGACTATCCGCCTATCCGGGCGACATTATCTCGTCACGTACTCGGCTATTGGTGGCAGATAAGACTTACAAGCGCGCTGTAAACTAAGTGGTAACGTTCTCAAGACCTACCTCATCCGCGAATTTGAACGCTTCCTCAAATTCTTGTCTTGTTAATCCACTTCGGAGTTCCGGTATCTCGTAGGCTCTCCACTCCGGTCTATATTGGTCCATTATGTTGACCCTAGTGGCTGGACCCAAGTTCTTAGCGATCCAACTTAGTATAGGTTTGGTGCAACATTCACTGTGCTTTGGAAGAACTAGTACACGAATGAGAACATCGCCATATTCCTTTGCCATCAATAGGTTTCTTGTACAGACTTTGAAGAAGTTTGGTGCATCCGAGATCCTGACGGCGCATTCGTCGTTTCCGTATTTGAAGTCAATTTTGTATATGTCGACGAAGCCGGTCAGGAGGTTGGCGCATTCTTCGCTATAGTAGCCGTTAGTGTTCCAGAAGACGGGTATATTAACATTTACATGTCTGAAGACTTCGAGCCAATGATAGGTCCAAGGGGTCGGATCTCCTCCGACGAGGTTAGCGTTTCGGCAACCTTTCTTCCGGGCACGTTCGACGCCTTTGACTAGGTTTTCGGAAGAGGCAAACGTGCCCGCCTCGTACCATTGTGATATAGTCCAGTTTTGGCAGTGTCGACATTTGAGATTGCATCCCAAAGTGAAGATTGTGAAGCTTGGCGAGATCTCAGGTTCTTCACCCAAGTGTTCAAACATAGAAGACACGAGCAGCTGATTCCCGCATTTGCAGTATCCGAGTTTTCCAGCAAGTCTGTCTATATTGCACTTTCTTTCGCATAGTCGGCAACTTTTTAGCATCTGCCGAGCTATCTCTACCTTCAGATCAAAGTATGATCTCTCTGAAACGAACAGCTCTTTGAGGTCAATCTCACTCTGATCTACACGTTTCTCCAGACCGTAGTATTCTTTCGTAAGTTGCTCATGGATTGCCCACAGTTTTTCCAACGGATCATTTTCGCTGTAGTCAGCTGGGATCTTGCGGGCGATCAGAAACTTGGCGATAAGCTGGTCTTCCACGATTTGTAAGTACCTTCTATATCCCCGTCTGACCTTTCGATCGCTTAAGACCCTGAAGGAATCGGGCCGAAGAAGATTCCACATTGTTGAACCTCATACGAGTGCTTGGTTTTCTCCAATTCTGCCCGACTTTTGACGAAACGCTTATCATTCACCAAAGTTGATCGCGGAAAGTGCGAGTTTCTCTGGAACTTATTCTATCTACACGGATAAAGTCATTTTGGCGGGGAGGTTCTGAATTTTTCCATAGGGTGTGGTGTTTATGGTCTTTTTTAGAGGTTACGCTCTATTCAATTCTAGGCGTCTTTCCAAGTTTATGCTCGCCCACACGCTCACTTGAAGTCATTGTATTTTTCCTGTAGAAAACAGATAAATGCTGTTAAGTCATAACACCAAGCGGATCAATAATTTTGCAGGGTTGATGCAATTTGTATATTGTGCCTGGACCAGCTTCATCGGCCTTGGGACTGGAGACTGCTAGAAGGCTCAACGCTAAGGTCATCCATATTGAATTCAAACGCTTCCCTGATGGTGAATCATATATGCGTTTCAAGGAGGAAGTAAAAGGGGAAGATGTAGCTATCATCCAAACCACCGGTCCGCCTCAAGACACAAATTTGATCCAACTCCTTCTCTTATTGAAGACCGCAAAGGACTTGGGTGCAAAGTCGGTTACCGCTGTTGTACCGTATTTTGCCTATGCTAGGCAATTGAGGAGGTCGAGAGCTGGTGAATGTGTAAGTGCTGAAGTTGTCGTCAACCTCATCGAATGCGTTGGTACTGATCGTTTTGTTACGGTGAATGCGCACTCGCCTGAAATATTGGAGTGGTTCAAAATCCCCGTGGAAAACTTGTCGGCAATTACGCTCTTGGCGAACTTTTTCAAGGAACAGGGGTTAGAAGGAGCCTTTTCATTCGCACCTGATGATGGAGCTTTGGATTTAGCGAAGGAAGGCGACAGGGTTCTGAAAGGCGGCTATGGATGTTTAGATAAAAAGAGGGACATAGTAACCGGCGAGATCAACGTGGTTGAGAAGGAATTCAATGTTAAAGATAAGGATGTGGTTGTTTTTGACGACATAGTAAGCACGGGCGCTACGATGCAAACAGCTGTAAAGATTTTGAAAGCACAGAAAGCGAGAAGGGTATATGCTGCTTGCGCTCATCCGATTTTTGCTGAAGGCGCCTTTGAAAGAATTTTATCCGCAGGTGCTGAAGGGGTTGTTGGAACCGATTGTGTCTCAAACAAAGTTAACGTTGTTTCAGTTGCACCAATAATAGTTGAGGCTTTGCAGAGACAATTGTAGGACCAACGGCTTTTTCGGTCGATTGATTGAATAAGTGCTGATTCCTGCAATATGACCAACGCAAGCTCATAATTTTAATAACTCACAACCAACAAGAACTTTGTGTGGTTCAACGTATGATTTTGAAGATAGCGCCTTCGATTTTGTCAGCTGATTTCAGCGAATTGGCAAAGGAAGTGAGAAGAGTGGAGGGGGGTGGGGCTGACTTGTTACATATAGATGTTATGGATGGTCGTTTCGTTCCCAACATAACGATTGGACCTTTGGTTGTTAAGTCTATTAGAGATAAAACGAAGCTGCCGTTTGATGTGCACCTCATGATTCTAAATCCAGATGACCAAATAGAGGAATTTGCCAAAGCTGGCAGCGATATTATAGGAGTGAGTGCGGAAGCCTGTGTTCATTTGCACAGAACTATACAAAACATAAAGGAGTTGGGGAAAAAGGTATCCGTTGCACTTAACCCTTCGACACCTCTCTGTACGATCGAATATGTGCTTGAAGACATTGATCAGGTCTTGCTCATGACGGTGAACCCTGGATTTCCAGGCCAGTCGTTCATTCCAAACGTGTTGCCTAAGATCAGGGAGTGCAGAAAGATGGTTGAAGAAAGAGGCTTAAAGTTAGACATTGAAGTAGACGGAGGCATAACCGAGAAAACGGCGCCTTTAGCGGTTAAGGCGGGGGCAAATGTCTTGGTTGCAGGAACAGCGGTGTACGGAAAACAGGATATTAGAGAGGCTATTCAAGCCCTTAGGAAAAGTTGCGCCAATCTGTAATGATCATCTGTTCGCCTCAATGGCCGCATGGGCTTGGTTGAAAGGCGTTTGACGTGACCCGAATCTTCTTCTTGCTCTCAGGTGAACACCCCACACTTCCTGAAGCGGAGATAAAGGCAATTCTCGAAGCCGAGAACATTACGTACAAGAATCCGAAAACTTCTAGTCAAGTTCTTTGCTTGGACGCCAGTGAAGATGCCGTCTGGGCTGTCTCTTCAAGGAGCGGTTTGACCAAAATCTGTGGCAGAGAGATCTTTGCATGTGAAGCGGATCAGGATGAGATACTTCGAATGTCTGAAGACGCGTTATATGAAGAGGCTTTGGCTGGGAAACAGACCTTCGCTGTTGCAGTAAAGAGGGTGCAAAGAAGCGCTCCTTGGATCAGTGCAAATAGGCTGAAGAAGAGTATTGGAAGTGTGATTTCTGAAAGATCGGGCGGGGCGAAGGTGAATTTGGAGGCGCCTAGCAAAGTTTTCCTAGGGGTGATAACAGATCAAAGTTTCATCTTTGGCCTTGAATTGGCAGAAGCCTCATATCATTCCTTTAAGAAGAGGAAACTGAAGAACCGGCCCTTCTTCCATCCGTCCGCCCTCCATCCGAAGCTCGCTCGCTGCATGGTAAACTTGGCCAGGGCTGCCCCTGGCTCACTGGTGTTAGATCCATTCTGCGGAACCGGTTCCATACTTATTGAGGCGGGGTTAATTGGTTGCAGAGTCTTGGGCGCGGATGCCAGGCGTCTGATGGTCAACGGAAGTTTGATGAATCTACGACGTTTTAATATTAAGCCTCTGGCGCTTATTGTCTCAGATGCAGTGAGGTTGCCATTCAGTGAAGTTGACTGTGTCGTTACGGATCCACCCTACGGAAGGAGAGCGACTACACTTGGTTTGCCTGTTAAGGACCTTATCTGTCAGTTCTTGTCGTCGCTCGACGTTTTGCCGAGAGGAGGCTACGTCTCTATTGCGTCGCCTGAAGATGTGGATGCATCCGAGTTGGGAAGAAGTGTGGGATTTAGTGTGGTGGAGAGGCACTCTGTTTATGTGCATAAGAGCTTGACGCGGGAGCTGGCAGTTCTGAAGAAAACGTAGGATGGGAAGAGAAATGCGTGTGACTTTTCTTGGCACGAGTGCCGGGGTTCCCACGATTAATAGAGGACTGCCGGCGGTTGCGGTGCGTAGAAAAGGGGAACTTTTGTTGTTTGACTGTGGTGAAGGGACGCAGAGGCAGATGCTGGCGGCGAAGGTGGGCTTCTGCCGAAAGACAAAGATTTTCATCTCACATATGCACGGAGATCACGTCTTCGGGTTGCTTGGATTGTTTCAGACGATGGCTTTGCTCGGTAGGAAGAAGCCCCTTGAGGTCTACGGTCCTAGGGGCATTAGGGAGTTCATCGAGACGAGCGTAAGTATTGCAAGGCTTGGAAACGCCTACCCGATTGATGTGCAGGAAGTAGACCAGTTCCTCGTATGCCAAGACAAGGAGTTTAAGATCTACGCGGTTCAGGGGAATCATACGGTTCAAAGCTTTGCCTACGCGCTTGTAGAGGAGGAGAGGCTTGGAAGATTCTTTCCGGAGAAGGCTAATGCTTTAGGTGTTCCGCGGGGAATACTTTGGTCTAAGCTTCAACACGGTGAGGCTGTAAAACTGACCGATGACAGGGTTGTGAGTTCAAGAGAGGTTATGGGTCCTCCGAGAGCGGGTAGAAAGATTGTTTACAGCGGAGATACGGGGCCTGCTGAGGCAATTGAGGAGTTGGCGAGAGGGGCCGATCTGCTCATTCATGAATGCACATTTGATGATGAGATGTTGGAATGGGCCGTGGAGGAGAGGCATTCAACAGCTAGTCAGGCGGCTGAGGTCGCTAGGAAAGCGGGTGTTAGAAGGCTGATCTTGACGCATGTTAGCGCTAGATATAGTAATCCGTCGATTCTCGTCGAGCAGGCGGGAAAGATATTTCGGGACGTCCTTGTGGCTGAGGATTTGATGGAGATCGAGGTTCCATACTCAGAGTAGAGTGACAGGACCGGCCTCTGGTCCGTATGTGTAATTTCAGTTCCGAGACGACTATCTTTTTACGGTTCTTGGCGCAAGCCAGTCGATCATTTGTTCAGGATCGTCGCATATTATTTCGAACTTCATCGGGCCGAGGGGCGACTCGCCTTCAGGTGCGCATAATGAGATGTGTCCGGCGTAGGCAACTTGCTTGTTTAGGTGGAAGGTTATCTTTTTCCCAGCGATGCCTGAGCGTAGGACCTTTCTCGCCGAATCTAGGATTCGTTCTTGTCGGAGTAGGGCGTGAAGTTTGGCTAATGCTGCCTTGTCCTCAGCCTTTGCTAGAATTGTGCATATGTTGCCGCGCGAGGTGATTTTGAAGGTTGATGTGGGGGCGACGTTTTCGACGGCTTTTTTGACTTTTTCGGGGTCTTCGGTTGGATTCACCTTTGTCTCGATGGTCAGGCTAATTTTGTCCGTTTTCGGTCAACTCCGCAAGGAGTTTTTTCGCTTCAGTTTCGAATTGGCTGAGGGTATTTTCGTTGGTGATTACGTGGTCGGCTGTGGCGATGGCGGAGCTGATTCCGACGCTGAGTTCCCGTTCGTCTCTTTCGGTGAATTCGTTCCAGTTCTTTGGGTCGTCGCTTCTTCCGCGGTTGTGGAGGCGGTGGTATCTTGTCTTTGGGGAGGCGTGTACGGCGATTAGGGTGAAGTTTGGTAGGTTCTTCTTGAATTCTTTGACTTCTTCGAGGCTTCTTATGCCTTCGACTACGACGGTTTTGCTTTTTGTGTGTAGGATTTCTTGGAGGCATTTTTTGGCGATGGCGGCGGATCCGTCTTCTTCTCTTAGTTTTAGCATGGTTTTGCCGATGTTTTCGGGGGTTGGTTTTAGGTCTCTTTTGGCGGTTTCTTTTCGGACGATGTCGCCCATCATGACGACGGGTATGCCTTTGTCTTGGGCTAGTCGGCTGAGGGCGGTTTTTCCTGAGCCGGGCATGCCTACGATGCCGATGACTTTTTTGTTGTTTGGTAAGTTGTTCTTCCTCCTTTTGAATTGAGCATGTGGTATTTGGTGTGGTTTAGTGTGTGATTGTGCGGGGAGTAATTCTTATTTCTTTAGAGAAGGCTTTTTCATGTGATTATTAGGCTGATTTATTAAATATCTTTGAGTGTTTGTTATTCGGACGGTGGAAGGATGTCTAGAGAGCTGGTTAGGTGTTTTGTGGCTTTTGACGTGGGTGACGAGGTTGTGCTTGGGCGTTTGGCGGAGGTTCGACGGTTGCTTGGGGAGACGGGGGCGGATTTGAAGTTTGTTGAGCCGGAGAATGTGCATGTTACGTTGCGGTTTTTGGGTGAGGTTGAGCCGGGTGTGGTTGAGAGGATTGCTGAGGTGCTGGATGGGGTTTCTTTTGTGCCTTTTGATGTTGAGTTGCGTGGGGTGGGGGTGTTTCCGAGTTTGAGGCGTATTAATGTGGTTTGGGTGGGGATTGTGAAGGGGGTGGAGGAGCTTGGAAAAATTTTTGATTTGGTGGAGGGGGGGGTGGTTGGGCTTGGTTTGAAGCAGGATAGGAGGGGGTTTAGTCCGCATGTGACGATTGCGCGGGTGAGGTCGGCTAGGGGTTTGGAGGGGTTGAGGCGTAGGGTTTTGGAGTTGGAGGGTTTTGAGTTTGGGGTTGTGAGGGTGGACAAGCTGAAGCTTTTTAGGAGTGTTTTGACGCCGCGTGGGCCGGTCTATAGTGTGTTGCATGAGGTGAGGAGGTGAGCGGTGTGGAAGCGGTCTGTGGGAAGGTTTTGAGGAGGATTGTGCCGGGGCCGGGGGAGCGGCGGAGGGTGCTTCGGCTGGCCGAGGGTTTGAAGGGTAGGGTGGCGGCGGAGGCGGAGAGGCGTGGGCTTGGGGTGGATGTGGAGGTTGGTGGGTCCGTAGCTAAGGACACGTGGCTGAGCGGGGATGTGGACTTGGATATATTCATGGTTTTTCCAAAGGATTTTGGCCGGGAGAGGTTAGAGGGGGCGGCGTTGGGGGTGGCGGAGGCGGCGGTTGAGGGTTGGCCTTGGGTGAAGCGGTTTGC
Source organism: uncultured Candidatus Bathyarchaeia archaeon (assembly GCA_964481305.1). GTDB lineage: Archaea > Thermoproteota > Bathyarchaeia > RBG-16-48-13 > JAGMEO01 > CAYZTF01. The sequence continues at coordinate 15,138 of CAYZTF010000004.1, forward strand.
GGAGCACCCGTATCTGGAGGCGATTGTTGACGGGGTCAGGGTGAACATTGTGCCTTGTTACCGGGTTAGGCGGGGGGAGTGGGTGAGCGCGGCGGATAGGAGCCCGTTCCACACGGAGTACGTTAAGGGTAGGCTGGGTCAGCGGGATTTGAGGGGTGAGATTCGGCTTTTGAAGAGGTTCATGAAGGGGACGGGGGTTTACGGGGCGGAGATCAGGGTGGGCGGGTTCAGCGGCTACCTCTGCGAGGTCTTGACGCTGAATTATGGTTCGTTTGTTGAGACGCTTGAGGCGGCGTCGGGCTGGCAGCGCGGCGAAGTCGTGGATGTGGAGGGCTTCTATGGAGGGAAGTTGGAGGAGGCACGCGTCCTCTTCGATTCGCCGTTGATCGTCGTCGATCCGGTGGATAGGAATCGGAACGCGGCGGCGGCGGTCTCCGAGGAGAAGGCCGCGGAGTTCGTCATGGCGTGTAGAAGCTTTCTGGAGGAGCCGAGGGAGGCGCTCTTCTTTCCGCCGGACATGAAACCCCTCAGCGTTAATGAACTGAAGGATGCGTTGAAGCGGCGTGGTACGGAGACCGTTTTCTTGACTTTCGGGGGCGTCGACGCGGTTCCCGATGTCCTCTGGGGGCAGCTGTACAAGTCGCTTAGGTCTATTAAGAGGTTGATGAAGCAGTACGGTTTCAGCGTCGTGAGAGCCGCGGTGTGGAGCGACGAGAAGACGTTTAACGTGCTGCTGATCGAGTTTGAGACCAGCGTCCTCTCAAGGATAAGGAAGCATACGGGGCCTAAAGCCTTCTCGAGTAGCGTCGATAGGTTCCTTGAGAGACACGTTGGAGCTGAGGACACGGTTGCGGGTCCATGGGTCGAGGAGGGACGTTGGGTTGTGGCGGTGGAGCGGCAATACCGCGACGCGGTGTCTCTGCTCAAAGATAAGCTGAAGGACGGGGGCAGAAGCGTGGGTGTGGCGAGTAGACTGGTGAAGGGCGTCAAAGGCTCTTTAAAGATACTCTTGAATGAAGAAGTTACTCCGACATATTCTTCGAATCTAGAGTTCGCAAAGTTCTTGTCATCTTACCTCGTAGCGGAACCTTCGTGGCTGTCGGGCAAGTCTAGGTGAAGAGTCGTTTAGTTTAAGAAGACTTATATGTGGCAGATGTTACGAATGTTGATTTATTGGTGAAAGGTTATGCCTATAGATCCCGATTTCCAGAAGAATTTGAAGGTGAATGGAGAACATAAAGGACATAAGGTCTGGGGGACGGTTGAGCCACCGACGAAGCTTGGCATTCACGGAACCAACGTAGCCGTGGACTGCGAATCATGCAACGGCGACGAAACGTGCATTTCGGTTTGCCCAGTCAACGTCTTCGAGATGGTGGAGACGCTTGGCCACCCCAAGTCGGAGAAGAAATCTGATCCGGTCAACGAGGCCGAATGCATATATTGCAGAGCGTGCGAGGCGCAGTGCCCAGAGCAGGCGATAAAGATAACGGAGCCATAGCAAGTCCCTCCTGTTCCAGGACCAGCACAGCGGTGTGTGCCGGAATCTTTTCTCAGTTTTTTAGATAAGGTTCTTATACATCAAATTCAAGTAACGTACCATTAACGGTTTTCAGGATGAGCCTGCAGGCGATTCTCTTCGATCGGGACGGCACCCTCTTCGATACGAGAGCCCGAGATGTCTTAGGGTACCTCTATCGAAGATATGTTTTATCTCGTGAGAAGTTCAATCTCAGGCTGATCCCCAGAGTCAAGCATGTGATCGACTATCTCTCTTCGTTGAACTTGGAGATGGCGATGATCAGCAGCGGCACGGGCACGAAGGCTACGACGAACATACTTCAGGCATTGGGGTTGGACCGGTTTAAGAGCGTCCTGACTTTGGACGACTACGGTTCTCCGACGCTGGTCGTCGCGCTCAAGCAGTTTCTGTCCCCGAATTTTAAGACGAAGTTTAAGGCTTGGCAGATCTCGGAGTCGTTGAAGAGGCTGAACATATTACCCTATAAGGCGCTGGTCGTCGGGGACTCGGTCTTGGATGTTCTAGCCGGGAAGATTATTGGGACCAGAACCGCCTTCATTACAAAGGGTTCGGTAAAGAGCCAAAGCCTTTTGGAGAAGATTAGACCCGACATTACTATTCAGAGCATCTTGCGTCTACCAGAAGCGATCGAAGCGTTTGTTAGGAGACAATAGCCAAGATCAAGAGTCATTGTCAGCAGCAACGCGCAGAGTCTTCACGAAGAGCCGAGAAGACTATTAGGGAAGGCTTCATTCCTTTTCTTGGAAGCAGGCTGAGTTTATGGGAGCGGAGATTTCGAATGCTTCCGCAGTTGTACCTCTAGATGAGCTGGACTATGAGAGACATGGGAAGGTCATATGCTATCCGAAACTTGACAGGAAGGAGTTCGAGGCTAGGCTCAGGGAGTTAAGGGAGCTTAAGGTTCTGGGTTTGGAGTTTTCCGGACAGATCAGGATAGATGGCTTGATGATTCTTGGTAAGGGTTATGTGAGCGTCGTCGTGATGGCGCACACGGATCAAGGCAGACGCGTCCTTAAGATTAGGAGGACTGATTCAAGGAGGGCAGATATGAGGCATGAGGCAGCGATGCTTGAGGAAGCTAATGGTTTGGGGGTTGGGCCGAGGCTGTTCGGAGCCACGAACAATATGATTCTCATGGACTGCGTCAAAGGCTCAACGCTTCTTGAATGGTTGAAGGCTGCCAAGGGTAGGGGCATGAAGAAGAGTATTCAACGGGTCTTGAGAAGGATCGTTGAAGATTGCTGGAGGCTCGACCAAGCAGGCATAGATCACGGTGAGCTCAGCAGAGCGTCAAAGCATGTAATAGTTGATGTGAGAGGTAGGCCGGTGATCGTAGACTTCGAGTCGGCAAGTAGGACCAGGAGAGTGTCCAATGTGACCTCGATCTGCCAGTTCTTGTTCATCGGTAGCGAAGTGGCAAGACAATTGAAGAAGATTTTTCCGAAGCTTGAAAAGGAGGGGCTTTTGGATAAGCTGAGAGCGTACAAGGAGAAACCGAGTAGGGGAAGCTTGGAAGAGCTTCTCCAGACTTGCGAGCTAAAAAACGTCGCGATCAGCGGGTAGTCGGGCATAATCCGGTGGAGGGCAATTGCCCGTTTCTTAGATCACGTTCAACTCTAGTTCTTCTATTGCGGTCTTTGTCATGGCTCTTATCTGGTTTAATTCGGTTATCTCGCCGTAGCCCACTAGCGTTATGGCGGTTCCCTCGCGCCCCATTCTGGCTGTTCGGCCGATCCGGTGAAAGTATATCGGTGGATCTAGGGGGATGTCGTAGTTTATTATGTGGGTTATTCCTTGGATGTCTAGGCCTCTGGCAGCGACGTCGGTTGCGACGAGCAGCTTGATCTTTCCTTTTCGGAAAGCATTGATTACGGATTCTCTTTGCGGTTGGGTGAAACCGGCGTGAAACGGTTCCGCATTGTATCCTCGTGTCCTTAGTCTGCCTGCCAGTACGTCTGTTCCTCTACGGTTCTTGCAGAAGATTATGGCCCGTTCTACGCGATGTTCGTCCAGAATGTTGCACAGGTTTTCAAACTTGTTTTGTGGATTTACAACCAGATAGTACTGGCTTATCTGTGTGAGGGCGATCTCATCTTTGCTTACAAGTATCTTTTCAGGGTTCTTCATGTACCTGTTGCATAATCGCATCACTGACTGATCGATTATTGCCGAGAAGAGGCTTGTCTGCCGGTTCATGGGCACCTTTGACAATATGTATTCTACGTCGTCTATGAAGCCCATGTCAAGCATTCTGTCAGCTTCGTCGAGGACAACGACCTTCACCGATGCCAGTCTTAACTTGCCTCTTTCAAGCAGGTCTATTATTCGGCCGGGGGTGCCAACGACGATATGGATGCCTCTTTCGAGTGCGCGGATTTGTCTTTGGATGGGTTCTCCCCCGTAAACAGGTAAGACCCTCAATTTCGAGTATTTGCCGAACCGGCTTATGTGGTCGGCAACCTGTATGGCGAGTTCGCGTGTTGGTTCCAAGACTAAGCCTTGGACGCTGTTGATTTGTGGGTTTAGGCGTTCGATCATTGGAATTCCGAAGGCCGCAGTCTTGCCTGTTCCAGTCTGTGCTTGACCAATTACATCTTTGCCTTCAAGTAGGGGCGTTATTGCTTGAGCCTGAATTGGGAAGAGACTGCTGAATCCAAGCTCTTCGATGCCTTTCATAACTTCTCTGCTTAATGGTAACTCTTCGAAACATTGTATTTGCATATCTATCATTTCTCCTATCACAAGAATTCTGCATGACGTTTTCAAAGGCCTTCGAAAACGTAATTCAAGAATGAATTAGTGCGGTTACAAAGGCTTTTGTAGACTTTGATTCAAGCATAAATTGATGCGATAAACCCCTTAAACAGCAACGCTCGTTAAAAAGGTTTACGATGACCGGTTCTGTTGCGTAAATGAGTTCTGTGTTGCAGATTAAGGTTTGCTGTTTCTCTCACTCATTTTTTCGCCTCCTTTTTTTAGCATCGCGCGCGCAAAAAGTTAAACGAGACGATCAGAATAATGGGATGATAACAACGCGGCTGTTGAACGACTTGATTGATGACTGTGTGCGGGTGTAAGTGTTATGCGTCTTGAGAAACGAGTCTGTCCCGACAGGGCAGTTTCATACTTTGATGAAGGTTTTAACTGCGCTCAAAGCGTCTTGCTCGCTGTGCAGGAATACTGGAACGAGGAGACGGCGTTGGAGCCGAAGGTGGCCTCGGCATTTGGAGGAGGTATAGGCAGGAAAGGCTCCTTATGCGGTGCGTTGACGGGCGGGGTGATTGCTATCGGTTCTAGACATGGAACAAACAGACCGATCTCTAAGGAGAGAGAAAAGGCATACTTATTGGCGTCAAAGTTCTATGATCAGTTTGAGAAGGAGTGTGGTAGTGTGTTATGCGAAGACTTAATAGGATATGATTTATCAAATCCTGATGAATTGCAGGCCGCGCGGGACTCGGACGTTTTTGGGAAGAAATGCGTCCATTTCGTAAGAAAAGCCGTTCAGATTCTTTTGGAACTATGCTGACT
>CAYZTF010000005.1:0-15048 GCA_964481305.1 uncultured Candidatus Bathyarchaeia archaeon
CAAACCTCTTCACCAGAATTCACTCACAACTTGTCAGAATTGGTTTTTAAACCTATAAGGATAAACAGGAACTTAATGCGGTCTTTTCTAGCTATAGACTGGCCCCTCGGCAAACTCCCTGCAATGTGTTTTTTGCTTCACATAAAATTGGAAGAGATGTTACGTGTGGCAAGTCTTAGAACTCAGCAGAATGTTACGCGTGAGTCGTCCACTTTCTTCCCATTTTTTACGCACACACAAGACTTCCTTTCTGGAACCTCCGTCCAAAACCTCGAAGAAACATACACTCTTTTATGCCTAAATGCACACAACTGTTCATGTTAGTTAACTTTTTATACATAGCACTAAATATCCATCCCCGCGAGATGCAACCAATGATGCTGCGCCAAAGGCCAAGACTTGCTCAGACAACTCTCCAGTTTTTCCGAAGCAAATGGCGATGAACCGAAGCGTTCTGGAATTGGCTGCTATCAATCAAATCAGAATGGCGGTTAAACATGGAAACTCTAAGCGTTTTGATTACCGATCCAATAGACGAAGAAGGCGTGAACATTCTCAGAGAAGCCGGCTTCTCCGTAGACTACAAACCAGGCATCCCATCCGATCAATTGAAATCGATCGTCTCCAAGTACGACGCCTTAGTCGTGAGAAGCCAAACCAAAGTAACGAAAGAGATATTTGATGTGGCGCCAAACCTCAAGATAATTGGAAGAGCCGGCGCAGGCCTCGACAACATCGACGCCAACGAGGCCAAGAAACGGGGGATCAAGATCCTAAACACGCCTGAAGCCCCAGCAGCCTCGGTTGCAGAGCTGACTATAGGCTTGATGATCTCACTTATGCGTCGCATCCCATATGCCGACAAATCTATGAAAGCAGGATCATGGGTCAAGAAGGAGTGTACAGGTACAGAGCTCTGTGGGAAAACTCTTGGTATTATCGGCCTCGGTAGGATAGGTATAAAGATAGCAAAGATCGCCAAAAGCATGGGCATGAAGATCCTATTCCACGACATACGTCTGAACACTGCCCACAGCAAAGTAGGCGCCAAGAAAGTTTCGCTCAAGAGACTTCTCCAAGCCTCCGACATCATCACGATCCACATCCCGCTATCCTCTGAAACCCAGAACTTCATAGGTGAAAAAGAGATCCAACTGATAAAGAACGGCGCATACCTAATCAATACATCCAGAGGTGCAATCGTAAATGGAGCAGCGCTTCGCAAAGCCCTTGAAACCGGAAAATTGGCTGGAGCGGCTTTAGACGTGTTTGAACCAGAACCGCCGTTGGATTACTCTCTTGCAAAAATGCCTCAAGTCGTGTGTACACCCCACATAGGTGCTCAAACCAGTGAGGTTCAGAAGATCGCCGCGATCAGTATAGCTCGGAAGATCGTGAAGGCCGCAAGAAAAAGATGAAAAGGTTTATCAGTATCGGTTAACGCCACCTCATACCAAAACTAGGATTTCATTCGGATTCATGCTGGAGCAGACCATTCCTTGTTCAAGCAATTGGCAGAGATAAGACGAAGACTTGAACCCGAGCTAAAAGAGTCGATGAGACAAAGGGTATTGGAATGGAGAAAACAGCCCGCCGTATTCAGGGTTGATAAGCCCACGCACCTGGATCGAGCCCGCAAATTAGGATTCAAAGCAAAGCAGGGCTTCGTCGTTGCCCGCGTTCGAGTCAGAAGAGGAGGGTTACATAGAACAAAACCTTCGGGGGGCCGCAGGCAGAAACGTGCGGGCGTCAAGAGGTTCTACCCAGCTAAAAGTAGTAGATTGATAGCTGAGGAGAGGGCTGCGAAGGTATTCCCGAACTTAGAGGTGCTGAACTCTTACTGGGTCTGGGAAGACGGACTTTACCGATGGTTTGAAGTGATCCTCGTCGACCCGCACCACCCTTCAATAAAAAGCGATGCGCGCGTGAATTGGATAGACAGACCTGCAAGTAAGAAGCGGGTTCACAGAGGACTGAGCAGCGCCGGGAAAAAAGTCCGCGGACTAACAAATAAAAGAAAAGGATAAAGCAACCCGTTTTGTCAAAAGCACCGCCTGTTTCCATGATCGAGGTCTCTCTATTTGTTCACGCCACCGAAGACCTCGACAAAGTCATGGAATCCCTAAAGAACGTGCTGGGCGACAACATTGCAAACATCTCGTTTCACAGAGACGACTTGCAAGGACACTATGGCAACCCCATAACATTCCTCAAAGCCAAAATCCGTGAAGACGCCCTAATCAAGGGAATCATGGAAGCATTGGCTGAAAGAATAGAGAACGCCGATAGAGGTTATCTGTTATCGAATGCCGAGCGCTGCACCGACGACAAAGGAAGCTTCTTTCTGCGTTTGGATAAACAGGCTGCCTATCTTGGTAGGATTGTCGCGAGTCAAGCCGACCCAATTCATATTAAGATCAGACCCCGTCAAAAGAGTGATAGCATCTCAACATTGTTCCAAACAGCTACTTGATTTAGGTTGCTAGAGGCTCCAAGAGGATGCCAGTAACACGCATCAAGAGACGGTATATCGCGTTCAAAGTTTTGGAACCGCCCGCGTTTTCCAAACCAGAACTGCGCGATTCAATGGCCCAAGCTTTTTCTGAGTTCCGCAACATGTCTTTCGTTCAACCGTCTGATTTCAGAATCATAGAGTACGACCCTCTGATCCGCATGGGCATTATCAGGTGTGGTCATCTCCGTGTTGACGCCCTTCGAACCATGTTTAAGAGCATGAAGCTTCGTGAAACCTTTGTTAAAGTCGAGGTGGTGACGGTTTCAGGAACTCTTAAAGCCCTTCGAAGTAGACTTCGCAAATCTCAAACATAGTTGGCAGAAGGTTGCGACGCGGGACATCTGTTTTTTGTTGATGTGCGTTTCAGCCACACGGTCTGCTGACATCCTGAATTCCTTCAGATTCAGAATAACCTAGGAAAAGTTTTTAATTTCATTAACACCATTCAACAACAATAGTTTACTGTATTGTCTATTGGTTGAGGTGAAAAGAATCATGGCTATGTTTGCTGCTCCAGGCGCATACGATCGGGCGATTACGGTTTTTTCTCCTGATGGCCGCCTATTCCAAGTTGAGTACGCGCTTGAAACGGTGAAGCGAGGATCTACCGTTCTAGGCATCGCATCATCTGGAGGCGTTGCGCTGGCCGCTGAAGAAAGAGCTCCGTCGAGGCTTCAGGATCCCAGCTTCATGTGGAAGATCTTCCAGATAGACGACCATTTGGGAGCAGCTATCGCCGGTTTAAGTTCAGACGCCAGAGTTCTCATAGATCAAGCGAGGGTCTACGCACAAAGCAACAGGCTCACCTACGATGAGGCTATCGATGTTGAGGTGCTCTCAAAGAGGGTTGGCGATGTTGAGCAGATGTACACGCAGCACGGCGGCGTCCGTCCTTTCGGGGTATCGATCATATTTGGAGGGGTTGACAACACAGGGAGTAGGCTCTTCCAGACGGATCCTAGCGGTGCCTGCTGGGGTTACCGCGCGGTCGCGATTGGAGCCGGAAGCGAGACCGTGAAAGAGATTCTGGAAAACAAGTACAAGGAAGACCTATCCCTAGACCAGTCTGTACTTCTCGCAATAGAGTGTCTCTCGAAGGTTATAGAAGGAAAGCTCGATCCTCAGAAGATAAGTATCGTAGTGATACCCGCCGATCTGAGAAAATTTAGGAAGCTGTCTGACGAAGAGGTTATGGATCACATAAAGAAGGGTGGCTTCCAAAAAGCTGAGTCGGCCGGTAAAAAGTGATGGGTGAGAAGCACACCACCGCCCGTCTGACAGTAGCAGGAGAACATTTCGAGATTCTGGTGCATCCAGACCCTGCTCTAAACTTTAAAATGGGTAGGCCCGTAGAGCTTTCGCAAATCCTTGTCATCGATACCATATTCAGCGATGCCAGCAAGGGTATGCGAGCGTCGGACGAGAAACTGCAGAAGACTTTCAAAACGACAGACAGCATGAAGATAGCTGAAACAATTTTGAGGAAGGGAGAACTCCAACTCACGACGGAACAGAGGCACAGGCTGGTTGACGAGAAGAAGAGGGGAATAATCTCATTCATCTCAAGGAACTGCATCGACCCGCGAACTCAGGCGCCTCATCCCCCGCTTAGAATTGAACAGGCGATGGAGCAGGTTCGTGTCGTGATCGACCCCTTCAAGGACGCGGAGGAACAGGCGAAACAGGTCATAGAGGCTTTGAGGCCGATATTGCCACTGAAGATGGAGAAGATCCGCATCGCCATCAAGATTCCACCCGAGTATGCGGCCCGTTCGATTGGTGTCGTGAAAGACTATGTAACGATTACGCGTGAAGAATGGCAAGCTGATGGTTCGTGGGTCGCTGTGGTGGAAATGCCGGCTGGCGTACACGTCTCCTTTTTGGAGAAGCTCGGCGGTGTCACGCGAGGAAACGTTCAGACCAAGATCTTGAAGTAGATTCCTGAGAAGTCTTCAAGCTAGAACACGGAACTAAATTTAAATAACTCTCCGTCATTTAAAGCGAAAGAATCGTCTAGTTATAAATATGCTAGCCAGATAGTATTTGGACACAAGAAGGTGTACGTTTGCCATTACTTGTTGAGAAGAGGCAGCTGGTAACTCCTGGAGACTTGATAGCGGAAGGCGAATATAGGGCGGGTGAAAACACCTACGAACGAGATGGCAAAATCTATGCATCGAAAATAGGCGCTTTTGACTCCAGAGACAACACGGTCTACGTCATAGCCCTCAAGGGCTTCTATATCCCGGAAACCGATGATCTGGTTATAGGAAAAGTGATCGATATCAGCTTGAGCGGTTGGATCGTAGACATAAACGCGCCGTATAACGCAATGCTATTCGTTTCCGAAGTTTTCGAGCGGTCTTTTAACCCTCGCAAGGACGAGTTGAGCGAGGTCTTCGACATCGGAGGCATGCTTCTTGCGAAGGTTGCGGCTTTTGACCGGACCAGGGATCCCGTGTTAACCCTTCGTGGGCCAGGCCTAGGTAAGATTACGCACGGTCGCATCGTCGAGATGACGCCTACAAAGATTCCGAGACTCATTGGCAAGAAGGGATCCATGATAGACCTAGTGAAGAAGGGGACGGGTTGCCAAATAGTCGTCGGCAAAAACGGCCTTGTCTTAATAAGAGGCAAAAAGCCGGAAGATGAGGCTTCAGCGATAAAGATTATTCGCATAATTGAAGAGGAAGCTCACACGTCAGGGCTTACAAATAGAATTGGTGAACTGATTAAGAAATTGAAGAATGAGGTGGGAATAAGTGTCCAAGACAAAGGAAAAACTGATCAATAAAAAAGGTCTTCGCGTAGACGGTAGGAAGCCGGAGGAACTTAGACCTATTAAGTTCGAGATAGGTCTACTAGACAAGGCGAATGGATCAGTTTACATGGAACAAGGTAATAACAAGATTCTAACAGCCATATACGGTCCTCGAGAGCTTCATCCTAGACATCTGGCTCTGCAGGACAGGGCGTTGCTTCGGTGCCGTTATCACATGGCACCCTTCTCTGTGGAGGAGAGGAAGAGTCCTGCACCCTCTAGGCGAGAAATAGAACTCTCCAAAGTTATCAGAGAAGCGCTGGAGCCAGCCGTGTTTACTGAACTTTACCCGAGGACATCTATAGATGTCTTCATCGAGGTTCTTCAGTCCGACGGCGGGTCTAGGTGTGCAGGCATGACGGCCGCGTCTTTAGCCTTAGCAGACGCCGGAATACCTTTGCGTGATCTTGTGGTGGCCTGCGCTGCCGGAAAGGTGGATGGGCAGGTCGTTCTGGATTTGAACGACGCCGAGGATAAGCTGGGGGAAGCCGACATGCCCTTGGCCCTCTTTCCGCAATCGGACTCCGTGATGCTGCTCCAGATGGACGGAACCCTTTCTCAAGAGGAGTTTGAGAAGGCGTTCAACCTGGCTATCGAGGGATGCAAACGTATATACGGCATGCAGAAGGAAGCCCTTAAGGCGAAGTATTCGGTGAAGAAGGAGGATCTTGAGGATCTTGAAGGAGGAAAGGAGGGTTAGTACTGTTGGACTCATCTGAGATTATTCCAAAGGTTGTGCGTAAGGGGATCTCCAACCTCTTGGTTCAGGACAAGAGGCTTGACGGTCGGGGCTTAACCGAGTATCGGCCGATAAAGGTTGAAACCGGGATCATAGACAAAGCTGCGGGTTCAGCCCTCGTCTCCTTGGGCAAGACGAAGGTTCTTGTGGGGGTGAAGGTTGAGACCGGGGAGCCTTTCTCAGACTCTCCAGACGAAGGGGCACTCACCGTCAACGCGGAGCTTCTTCCTTTGGCCTCTCCGGTGTTTGAACCCGGTCCCCCTGACGAAAACTCCATCGAATTGGCAAGGATCGTTGACAGAGGCGTCAGAGAATCCAAGGCTGTAGACCTCAAAGAACTGTGCATAGTCCACGGTAAGAAGGTCTTTGTAGTCTACATTGACATATACATACTCGACCATGACGGGAACTTGATCGACGCCTCCGCTATCGCTTCGATTGCAGCCCTCATCAACTCAAAGATGTCCAATTACACGGTGAAGAAGGACGGTGAATTGGAGTATACTTCTGGAACGAGGGCGCTTCCTCTTCAGAACTATCCGATTGCGGTTACGATGGCCAAGATAGACGGCAAATTCATCGTCGACCCCTCGCTTGAGGAAGAAAAGCTGATCGACGCTCGACTCACCATAGCACTGGATCAGGACGGCAATATCTGCGCTATACAGAAGGGAGGTATTGGAACCTTCTCGACCGCGGATGTTCTTGAAGCGACGAAGATTGCGCGTGAAAAATCTGGAGAGCTTAGAAAGATCGTGTTGGGTAAGTGACTATGGGTCGAAAGAAAAAGGTGGGAACAAGCGGCCGATTCGGGGCCAAGTACGGGTCGACGCTGAGAAAGAGGCTTACCAAGATTGAGGCTGACATGAAGAAGGCATACGAGTGCTCAAACTGTGGGGCATTGAAGGTGAGACGGGTTGGCGTGGGGATATGGAGATGCAGGAAATGTGGCTTCACTTTCGCCGGCGGAGCGTATGCGCCGCAGACTAAGCTTGGCGAGATGGCTCAGCGAGGTCGAACGGTTTCAGCGCCTGCAACAGCGAAGCCGGAAGAGCTGAAACCTAAGTAGCCTCTTTTGTTTGTGCGCAGTCATTTTACTCGCCGCAAGACGCTTGGGGCTGGGTCTGTGAAAAAAGCTTCTGCCGAAGACGAAGCCGTCTTCTCGTTTGATCTGCCCTCGGAATACGCTGAGTCTTTTCTTCGCGCTCTGGAGCCGGAAACCCGCGTTTCTGTGACGCCGAGGACAAAGGTTCGAGTTAACCTTAAAGGTAGCGTCCTTACCCTAAGGTTCAAGTCTCAAGGCATATCCGCCCTTAGGGCAGCAATAAATAGTTATTTGCGGATGATAATGGTTATTTGGAATACCTTTAACGAGATTGGGCGATCTTGATTGAGTGAAGAGATATCGTCTCTGCCGCCGCAGTTGCAGGATCAGATCATGCGTCTGCAGGAGCTTCAGAGGACGCTTCAGATGGTTGTCGAAACCAAGACGCAGCTTGAGCTTGAGCTTGCTGAGACGAATAGGGCGCTGGAAGAGTTGGAGAAGATGGCTGACGGCGCGTTGGTCTATAAGTCGGTTGGGGCCCTTCTGATAAAGACCGATAAGAAAAGCGTTTTAACCGAGCTTAACGAGCGAAAGGAGCTTGTCAACACGAGGATCACGGTGTTGACGAAGCAAGAGGAAAGATCTAGACAAAAGGTCAAGGAGCTACAAGAGAAAGTTCAGGCGGGATTGAAGGGAACGAACGTTCCAGCTTAAGATTAGCGCCATGCAATACCGCCCATGCATTCTTTAGGAAAGTTTGTGGCGAAGCTGAAGTAACTTCGCCAATTTCTAGATTCTTAACCACATTTTTTGAGTGGAGGAAATCTATGCCAAAGTGTTTAAAAGTAGCATGGAAAGTATGTTGAAGACTTGTGTCTCTTGGAAAGATTTTGGATCTTTTGGATGAGGTTGACGCACGGCGTTTGTGTGTCCTTTGTCACCATAATGCCGATCCAGACGCGCTTTACGCAGGTTACGCTCTTTCCAAGCTTCTGAAAAAGGTTAGGCCGCATCTGACAATCGAGTTGGCGGCGGCTCAGGGGATCAGTAGGCTTTCGAAGCACCTTGTGACTAGGCTTCCGGTGCAGCTGATGGCTTCTCCACACATCGGAGACGCCGACGCCATATTTTTGGTTGACACCAACACGACGCAGCAGCTGGGCGACTGGAAACCTTTGGTTGAGAAGGGGAAGAGACCGGTGGTCTTTATTGACCACCACGCAAGTCATCCCGAGACGGAGAAGCTGGCTTCAATCTATGTGATCGATGAGCAGGCGTCGTCCGCCTGCGAGATAGTCTACGATATTTTCAAGGAATCCCGTATAGTGCTGTCGAGGGAGGTCGCCCTCGCCCTCTTCTTAGGAATAGCTTATGATACGAGGCACTTTATGCTGGGCACTTCGAGAACCTTCAAGGCCATCGCTGACCTAGTTGAAGCTGGAGTGGATGCGGAAGAAGCCTTATTTATGTTGTTTATTCCGATGGACATCTCTGAACGACTCGCCAGACTCAAGGCGGCGCAGAGAACCCGCGTCGTAAAGTTGAACGGCTACCTTGTAGCGTTGTCCAACTTGAGCACCTATCAGGCGTCGGCGGCGAGATCCCTGATCGAGATGGGCGCGGACATTGCGGTAGTTGGGGGGGAGAAAGACGGTTTATTGAGGGTTAGTCTGCGGGCTAGCCGCGATTTCTGTAGGAAGACAGCTATCCATCTAGGCCGCGAGATAGCGAAACCGTTGGGCGAATACGCGCATGGTATGGGTGGAGGTCACGCTGCTTCAGCGGGCATGAACGGTGAAGGCGACATGGAATCGGTCTTTTCGAAGTGTGTCGAACTGTTGAAAAAAAGAATATAGCTTCGCTACAATTTTGTGGGTAGTTACCTTTAAATGGATATCCTCGGTTTAGCCTTTTCGCACGCGGCGGATACGAGATGGCTGTGCCCCTGATCGAGATCAACGACTTATCCTACGCTTATCCCGGTTCAAACAGACAGGCAGTATCCCACGTAGATTTAACCATTGATAAGGGGTCTTTTGTGACTCTGACAGGTCCAAGCGGGTGCGGCAAGACCACGCTCTGCCGGTGCTTGAACGGTCTGATCCCCCATTTCTACGGAGGGAAGATCAAAGGCACAATCACAGTCTCAGGGCTTCCTGTTCTCGACCATACTATAGGCGAGTTGGCCGAACATGTGGGGTTTATATTTCAAAACCCGGAGAATCAGCTCTTCGCTCTGTCGGTTGAGAGGGATGTTGCTTTCGGCCCGGAGAACTTGGCTTTGCCCAGAGAGGAGATCAGGGAACGCGTAGAGTGGGCGATGAAGGTAACCGGCGTAGAAGGCCTACGTGAGAGGTCGCCCTATGAGCTGTCGGGTGGACAGCAGCAGCGGGTGGCCATAGCCAGTGTGCTCGCCATGAGGCCGGAAATATTGGTTCTCGACGAGCCCACATCCTCGCTCGATCCTTTAGCCGCCCAGAATCTTTTCCAAGCCATCAGTGAACTCAAAGAGCGGCTGGGCCTGACGATCGTGCTGGTGGAACATAGGCTTGATCTGCTGAGTACACTCACCGACAGGGTGATCGTTATGGACAACGGTCAGGTTCGAATGGATGGAAGTCCTGTGGAGGTCTTCAACTCCATGGACGCGCAGCTTATGGGAATTGGTGTGCCGAAGATTGTCAGACTGTATCATGCGCTTGGCTTCAGGGCGGAGAAACCGCCTCTTTCTGTTGAGGATTTTGCTCAGTATTTGAGAGGGCTTCGCAATGATTAGAACGGAAAACGTTTACTTCACCTATCCGTCAGGCGTGAGTGCCCTGCAAGGCGTCTCCGTTGAGATAGAGGACGGAGAATTTGTGGCGATAATGGGGGAGAACGGGGCGGGTAAAACTACGCTCGTTAAGCATTTCAACGGCCTCTTGAAGCCTGAGAGAGGCGAGGTTTTCGTGGACGGCCGCAACACGAAGGAGTCTAGCGTCGCTGAACTCTCAAGAGACGTGGGGCTTGTGTTTCAGAACGCGGATCATCAGCTTTTCTGCGAGACGGTTGAGGAGGAAGTTTCCTTCGGTCTCAGGAATTTCGGTTTCGGCGACAAAGTGGTTAGGAAGAGGGTTGATTGGGCGCTTGAGCTTCTGGATCTGCGAAGGTATCAGAAGCGTTCTCCTTTCATGCTGAGCGGCGGGGAAAGGAAGAGGGTTGCGCTGGCATCCGTGCTGGCTTGGAATCCCAAGGTCGTCGTCCTGGACGAACCGACGACAGGTCAGGATCATGGTCAGAAGGAGAGGCTGAGCCAGTTCGTTAGGCAGCTGAACGCTCAAGGCCGAACCGTGATTTTGGTGACGCATGACATCGAGTTTGTGGCTGAGTGCGGTCCTCGCGTTATCTTGATGTCCCGTGGCCGAATCATTGCAGATGGGCCTGCGAAAGAGATCCTTACGAACAGCAAGCTTGTGACTGAGGCTTCTCTTATCGTACCTCAGATAACGCAACTGTTCATAATGTTGGGCGATCTTGGATTGCCTGGGGATGTCATTGATATATACGAGGCTAAGCGGCTGATCAACGATTTTGTTGGAGGGTGAAGCGGTGAAGGCGCTTGAGGGGATGAGGTTCAAGAGAACATCTTCGCCGATGCATCGCTTAGATCCTAGGGTAAAATTCGTTGTTTCTTGCGCAGTATTTCTTTTGGGAATTATGTTCACCGAATTGTTGCCGTTAATTGTGTTGCTCACTTCTCAGCTTTTTCTTGTGTACTTTGCCCGTGTTCACAAGGAGTGGCTGCAATCGCTTAGAGGAAGCTTGGTTCTGGTAGCGGTCATTTTTCTAACGAATCTGATTGTCGGTTACGCGTCGGCGGGCTTTCGGCTTACTAGCAACGTTTTGACCTACTCGGTGTCGATGGCGTTGCGCTTCGTAACCCTTGTGGCTTCGTTCTCGGTCTTCTTCTTGACCACCTCGCCCGACGATCTGGGTTTGGCGTTGGAGAGAAGCCATTTTCCGTACGAGTTCAGCTTCGCGTTCACAACCGCGGTTCGGTTTGTGCCGGTCTTGGCGGACGAGGCGCAGACGATTATAGACGCGCAGCGGTCTAGGGGGTTAGAGGTTGAGAAGGGCAGCTTTGTCAAGAGGATAAGAAATTATCTTCCCATCCTCATACCTCTCATCGTCAACGCCATCAGAAGAAGCCTAGAATTGGCTGAAGCGATGGAATCGAGGGCGTTTGGAGCGAAGAAGCATCGTACAAACCTGTTCGTTCTCAAGATTAAGGCGGCTGACTATATCGCCCTCGCCGTAGTCTTGGTCGTTCTCGCCGTATCGATTTACATACGCCTATATGTTCACATCCCTGTCATCGCGATTCCAACGTTTTAAACAGCGCTAAGACACTTGGAACGGGGAAGACGATGGGAGGGCGCCAACCCTATTAGGTGGCTGGCGGGCCTAAAGGTTAATAAAGACTGCAAGTAGATAGAGCCCACCTCATAAAAGGGAAGCGTAAAATCGTTGCCACGTTTCAAGACCACCGAAGAGATCCTGAAGATCGCGAAGAGTAAGGATCAGATACGCAACGCGGGCATAATCGCCCACGTAGACCATGGGAAGACTACGTTGACAGACTCCTTGCTGGCCGCATCTGGTCTGCTGTCGCCCAGTATTGCGGGTCAGGCGCTTGCGCTGGACTATCTTGAGGAGGAGCAGAAGCGGCAGATGACGATCAAAGCCGCGAACATCAGCCTCTACTACGAGCGTGGGGAGAAGTCTTATCTGATTAATCTGATCGACACCCCTGGTCACGTCGACTTCTCCGGCAGGGTTACGCGGTCGCTTCGCGCGATGGACGGCGCGGTTGTAGTAGTCGACGCCGTTGAAGAGGTCATGGTTCAGACCGAGACCGTGACGAGGCAGGCGCTTGAGGAGCGGGTCAAACCGGTCCTATACATCAATAAGATTGATCGTTTGATCAAGGAGCTGAGGCTTCCCGCGGAGAAGATTCAGGACAAACTTGGCAGGATAATTCAGGACTTCAACCGGCTTATTGAGATGTACGCGGAACCCGAGTTTCGCGAGAAGTGGAAGATAAGCCCGCTCGGCGGGACGGTTGCCTTTGGTTCTGCGAAGGATCGCTGGGGCATAACATCGAACATCGCCAAAGAAAAAGGGATCACGTTCCAGAACATCATCGAAGCATACGAGAAGAATTTGGTTGAGGACCTTACGAAGAAGGCTCCACTGCACACCGCAATACTGGACATGGTGACGGAGTATATGCCGCCGCCGCACGTTGCGCAGAAGTACAGGATCTCGAGGGTTTGGCGGGGCGACTTGAACTCGGAGTTTGGAAAGGCGATGTTGGAGTGCGACGACAACGGGCCCACGATCATGAGTGTAACTAACATAAACGTTGATCCTCAGGCGGGCGTCGTTGCCACTGGGAGGCTGTTCTCGGGCACGGTCAGAGAAGGCGACCCTGTCTACTTGATCGATGCTAGAGATAGTTCACGCATCCAACAGGTATGCATCTATATGGGTGCGTATCGTGAGGTGGTGGGTTCTCTAACTTCTGGAAACATACCTGCTTTGCTGGGTCTAGTCAAGGCAAGGGCAGGCGAGACGATCGCGTCGTCCAAGAATGTGATGCCTTTTGAGGCTGTTCACTATGTCACGGAGCCCGTTATGACGATGGCCATCGAGCCGAAGTACAGCCGCGACTTGCCGAAGCTTATCAGCGTCTTGAGGAAGCTTTCGATCGAGGATCCGAATCTTGTGACCAAGATCGATGAGGAGAGTGGAGAGTATCTGATCTCGGGTATGGGGCAGCTCCACCTTGAGATAGCTACGACATGGATCACAAAGACGGGTCTCGAAATCGTTGAGTCGCAGCCCATCGTCATCTACCGGGAGACGATTCAAGGCTCAGCCGGGCCTTTTGAGAGCAAGTCGCCGAATAAGCATAACAGGGTCTTCATTGCCGTTGACGCCTTGGACCCGGAGATTGTCGAGATGATGAGGGGCGGTCAGATCCATGAGGGTATGGATAAGAAAGAGCTGGCGAAGATCTTGAGGGATCACGGCTGGGAAGCGGAGGAGGCACGGGGCATCTGGTCGATCGATAACCGGGGCAACATCATGACTGATGTCTCGAAGGGTGTTCAGAGGCTGGATCAGGTTAAGGGCTCAATAAACATAGGTTTCTTGGACGCGATGGATCAGGGTCCGCTTGCAGGAGAGCCCGTTAGGGGTGTAAAGGTGAAGCTGACGGACGCAACAATACACGAAGACCCGGTTCACTACGGTCCGGCGCAGATGATTCCTTCAACGAGGCGAGGAATATTCGCGGCTATGCTGTCAGCCGGGTGCGGTCTCTTGGAGCCGTTGTTGAAGATAAACATCAAGATTCCGGTTGAGGTCGTCGGCACGGTGAGTAGTATAATCTCTCAGAAACGGGGCAAGATTCTTTCAGTCGAACAACGCGAATATCTTACTTATGTTGTAGGCGAGCTTCCGGCGTCCGAGACGTTCGATCTTTCAGAAGTTGTGAGGAGTGCGACGGCGGGTCGGGCTTTCTGGGGCACAGAGTTTTCCAGGTGGGGTGTTGTTCCGTCGAGCATCCAGCACCAGATCGTCATAGACCTCAGGAAGAGGAAGGGTCTGAGTCCTGAGCCGCCGAGCGTGGCGGATCTCCTCAAACCTTAAGCGTTTGGCGTCTTACGGAGACGCGGCTGCTTTTCGCGTCTAGTGTGAGTTGAGCAAAAGATATTTGAATGAATCAGATGTTCTTTTTCTTGTTGCGACCGTGGTCTAGACTGGTCTAGGACGGGAGGCGATGAGCCCGAACTCCCCAAGCTCTTATCGTCTGAATAGGGACGGGAGAAACCCGGGTCCAAATCCCGGCGGTCGCACCACTCATAGTTTACACAGTGCCTTGCGGTGTTGAATGTCGGTCTTGAATAAACTCGGGGAGATCTTGGTCGTTCCCCTCGCAGACGAGAGCTTCGGCGTCAGATCTATGTGTACCTACGTGGAGACGCCGGACGTGAGAATACTTGTCGACCCTGGGGTTTCCCTCGGTCCGAGGTTTGCGTTAGCGCCGCATCCAAACGAGTATAGGGCCTTGACGGAGAGCCGTGGCAGGATCGAGGAGTTCGCAGATCGGGCCGATGTGGTCACGATCAGCCACTATCATTTCGATCACGCCTCACCTGCCTACACGGATTACGTTTGGCACTGGAGTAGCTTAGAGTCGGCTAGGCGGATCTATCAGGGGAAACTGGTGTTGGCTAAGGATATCCAGAGTAGGATTAATCCGAGTCAGCGTCGGAGGGGGTGGTTGCTTCGAAGGACCGCCGGCGTCTTCATGAAAGAGGTTCGTTCTGCAGACGGCGAAGTCTTCGATTTCAGCGGGACTAGGCTGAAGTTTTCTGAGCCCGTCTTTCACGGTGAAGACGCGGCTTTGGGCTGGGTCTTGATGCTGAGCATAAGCGTCGGGGATAAGAAGGTGATGCATGCCTCCGACGTTCAAGGCCCCATCTTCGACGAGACCCTGAAGATCATACTTGATGAGGCCCCTGATCTACTCATAGTCGGTGGTCCCCCGTCCTATCTCTCCAATTTTATGGTGAATGAAAAGACTGTTCAGCAGGGCATGCGAAACCTGGCCACACTGGTTGAGACTGTTCCAACCGTAGTGCTCGCGCATCATCTGCTTCGAGATGGGGACTGGACAAAGCTTGCCAGACCCGCGTTTGAGGTGGCTGAAGCTGCTGGACATAGGCTGGTAACGCCGGCGGAGTTCGCGGGTCGGCGGAACAATCTGTTGGAATCGAGGAGGCAGGAGCTTTACAGTTCGGAGCCTCCGGCCAAAGCCTTCATGAGGTGGACGAAGCTTCCGATGCTGAAGAGGCAGGAGACGGCTCCTCCCTTATGAA
>CAYZTF010000005.1:15148-16268 GCA_964481305.1 uncultured Candidatus Bathyarchaeia archaeon
AGGTGGACGAAGCTTCCGATGCTGAAGAGGCAGGAGACGGCTCCTCCCTTATGAACTACTTAAATGTTTTCCAATGCGTTTTTATTCAAGTGCAGATGCTTCTATAGGTTTGGTGAGCGATGACGACTCTGGCCCAAATGAGTATGTGATTCTGATCTTGAGTTCGGGAGCTCACCACCAACTATTAAAATAATCTTATGGCATGCGCTTTCTACGCTTCAGCGGAGCCTAGAACTTTTCAGACGCGTGAAGTATCTTTCGGCGAAATCTGGTTTGCTATAGCATGGCTTGCAGATGCAGTATAGCGGTATGTCTCTGGTTCCGCAGATGTTGGAGAACCCGCAGTCTGTGCACGTGAATCTTGTTTGACATATGAAGCACTTCTGGGCGAATGCGATGTCGTCGTTCAGGATCTCGGAGAGAATGAGCCTAATCCGATCGATGTTGTCGGCGTCTTTAATGGAGAAGGTTCCGGTCTTCTTGTCATAGGTCACCCCGCTTCTGACGAGTTCTATGTACTTCTCTCTACCTAGGTACGGGAGCCTGAAGGATTCCTTCGTGACGACCTTCAAGATGCTTC
Source organism: uncultured Candidatus Bathyarchaeia archaeon (assembly GCA_964481305.1). Lineage (GTDB taxonomy): Archaea > Thermoproteota > Bathyarchaeia > RBG-16-48-13 > JAGMEO01 > CAYZTF01. The sequence goes on from CAYZTF010000005.1 coordinate 15,729, forward strand.
CACCTGCTTGAGGTACTTGACCATCTCGTCTTCCAGTTGAAGCCGCGACGCTATGCTTGAGGCGAGAGAAGCGTCGTTCCTGAAGATCACCTTCATGAAGGGTAGGAAGTCGTTGTTTGCGACTCGGCTGGAGACGTGGCACTTTGAGCCTACGCGGAGACATAGGTTCTTCCTGAGTTCGCGTTCCGCTTTTGTCCTCGCCAATAGCATGATCTTGTCCGGTGGAAATCGGTAGCGGGCCGGACGGCGTCCAGCTTCACTGGCGAAGGCTATTCCGGCGGCCATCAGCTCGAAGGCGTAGCTTAATAGGCTCCAGCTCTGCGTACGCGTGATTCTGCCCAAGAAGACGTCGGCTTGCGACAACTTGTCGTAGGCTGAAGCCAGTGTGGACGAATCCACGTATTTGAAGGGCAGATTGTCGTGTAGAGTCTGAAGCAGCATCTCGTAGTCGATGTCCGACTCATCCAGCGCTCTTCTGGCCTGCTCGAAGTTTTCGGCGAAGAATATCTTTCGAAGCGTCTCCTGAACGTCTGCCTGCCT
>CAYZTF010000005.1:16368-19092 GCA_964481305.1 uncultured Candidatus Bathyarchaeia archaeon
GGGATCTTGGCTTCTCCAATAATCTTGAGGACGGCGCCCACGCCACCTCGGTCTTCACGTCCGAATATGCCGTCGACCTCGTCGATGAAGAGCATCGACCCTGCTCCTTTATACAGCGTTTTGAAAAGCGAGTCCTCAATGGCTGTTGGCCCCGCGACACGCATTATCGCTTCCTTTGTTCGTACGTCGCTGGCGTTCATCTCTATCAATCGGTAGCCAAACTCTTTCGAAGCCACCTGCGCGAGTGTGGTCTTGCCTGTTCCAGGTGGGCCGTAAAGGAGGGCGGCCTTGTCGCCAATCTTCCAGCGTTTGAGCCAAGCGATGAAGGCGGACTTGGCCTCCTCGTTTCCTACGATCAAGGATAGGGTGTTAGGCCTGTATTTCTCGGTCCACATTCTGTCAGACATCTAAGCCTTCTTTCCTCTGTCCGCATTGTACTTTGCGAACTGTGCTAAGAGAGCGCTTAGTTGGACATCCTCATTTGCCCCTTCGACGAGGCGAAAGTCGTATTCGCCGATGATGTTGGACAGTTCAGCCTGATCATTCTCCGGGAAGTCGAGTTTTAAGACCTCTCGGTGTATCTGTCGGATGATGTCCGTTGCTGAAAGTCCGCGTCTCGTCATCAGGTCGTAGAGCATGTCTCTTGCCTCTAGGTAGTTTCCGGCAAAGGCTTTCTTGAGCATCTCGCCTACTTCCTTTGGGCTGGCTTGTCCCACGACTTGTAGCGCAACCTTTTCGTCCACGGTTTTGCTGAGGGTGGAGGCTGCCTGTAAGACGTTTATTGCGCGTCTCAGGTCGCCGCCGCAGTACTCCACGATGGCCGATGCCCCATCATCCTTCAGGGTTAAGGCTTCTTTCTTTGAGATTCTTTGAAGGCAGCCTACGATGTCTTCTTTTTTTAGACCTGCGAATCTGAAGATTGCACATCGGCTCTGGATCGGCGCGATTATCTTGCTTGAGAAGTTGCATATCAGTATGAAGCGGCTTACGCGGGAGTTCGTCTCCATTATACGTCGAAGCGCGGTCTGGGCGTCCGCGGTCATCTGGTCGCATTCGTCGAGGATTATGAGGTTGAAGGGGATGTTGCCGAGGGTGCCTGTGGCGTGGCGGGAGAAGGCCTTGACCCTTTCACGGATCATGTTTATGCCCCTTTCGTCGGAGGCGTTGAGTTCAAGGGTGTAGTCTCGCCAGTGTTTTTCTAAGAGTTTTTGAGCGATGCAGAGGGCTACGGAGGTCTTTCCGGTGCCCGCCGGTCCCGCGAAGAGCAGGTGGGGCATGGTCTTCGGCGTTGCCAGAAAGGCATTTAGGCTCTGTACAGTGTCCTTGTGGTTTGTGACCTCGTCCAGGGTCTTGGGCCGGTATTTTTCGACCCACATGACTTCGTCTTCTCCGCTCGTAAAGGTGGCCTCCAACTGTCTGTTTTAGATATAAGGCGGGTGAGGTGTTTTTTAATGTTCTTGGTGAATAAGCGTCTGATACTGGGATCTTGTGTTCGAAAGTTTTGGGGTCTCCGCTAACGCTTTTAAGTCCGCATTTCCCTATCTGCTGATGGTGTCGTTCTAATGGATTTCTTGAAAGAGGCCCAGGAAGCGGTTGGAAATATATCCAAAGACTATAACAGAGAGAATGTCTACTCCTCAAGCTTCTTTATCAGCCTCTTGTCTGAACAGGTGGGTCAAGTGGCGGAGAAGTACGTGCATAAAGGGCGGGAGGCCGCGGGGATAGAGGTTGATGTGGCTGACGTGATTGTCTGCTGCTTGGCCTTCATGAACTGGCTGGGTAAGGATGCGTCAACATCTTTTGAGAAGGCTTTGAGAAAGCATAAGGCGAGGCTGGCGTCTCTGCAGGCTACCTGAATACGGGTTTTTGATCGATTGTATGAGTCTGTTTCTTAGCGTATGCCGAGGGCTTCTGCGAACCCCCTTACGACATCCTTCATGGATTGGATGAACGTATGCCTGACGGTCACAGGCGTCTCCATCCGCTCTAGCCTCGCAATCCTGTAGTAGAGGGGCGGATGCGGGTCCCAGGCCAACCACGCCTGGACTCTGTAGGCGGGGGCCCTCTCTTCAAATTGTAGCCTTCTGAACCCTATCTTCCGCAAGGCTTCGGCCAAGATCTTGGGCATACCCACTTTGACAGCCGACTCGAGGTCGGCTCTTGCCTCAAAGAATTTGCCGATGAAGTATACGGCGCCGAGGGATAACGGAAGGTAGAGGTAGTAGAGGGCGAAGAAGTAAGAGTAGGAAAGGGGCAGTGACGCTAGGAAGGGGAAGAAGACGTAAAACCGGAATAGGAACTCCGAGATGGACAACACAAAGAGCGACAGTGAATCTCTTCCCTTAAGATGCGCAAACTCATGACCTAGAACGCTGAACACTTCGTTTTCTTCAAGGTGAGCTAGGAGACCGGTTGTGATGAGCACGGTTCCGTAGTTTGGGCTTGGACCGGAGGCAGCTGCGTTTGGCAGTGTAGTGTTTGATACGACGATCTTCGGAACCCGAACATTATAGATGTCCGCGGCCCTTTTCACAAGCTGATATACGTTCATCTTCTTTGAAGACAGGTTTTCCGGGAGGCACTTCAACCCGTATCGGTCAAAGATGCCTTGAACCGCGAGGCAGTCCAGTTCCCCTTTCAATGCAACCGTCTTCTGATAGATCTCCTTCTTCAACTCTAAGACGCGTGTCGCGTCAAACTTCTGCCTGAACTCCTTATACTCGC
>CAYZTF010000006.1:0-1793 GCA_964481305.1 uncultured Candidatus Bathyarchaeia archaeon
CTGAACCGGGTTATCATTCTGGCGGTATATCCTGATCTTGTTAAGGCCACTACTTTTTCGATGGGCATCGTTTCTGTTACTTGCCAGATGGCTCTGCTTATGCTTCTTGATATGTTTTGAAATTTCTCTTCAGTTACTCTGTTAACAACGTAAGGCTCTGTCTGTTCAGCTATTCGCGTCATCATCAAAACGGATTCTACGGGATATTTCCCGATGGCGGTTTCTCCTGACAACATCAATACATCTGTTCCGTCAAGTACAGCATTAGCTACGTCACTTATCTCTGCTCTTGTCGGCCTCGGATTTTCGATCATGGACTCCATCATTTCTGTAGCAGTAATGACCGTTTTTCCCTGCTGATTGCATTGTACAATCATCTGTTTCTGTATGAGGGGAAGTTGTTCGAGGGGGAGTTCAACGCCAAGATCTCCCCTGGCAATCATGATACCGTCAGCTTCACTCAAAATCTCGTGGAAGTTTTCAAAACCCTGTAGGTTCTCGATTTTTGCGACGATGTCTATCTCGCTGTCAGTCAATTTCTCTCTTAGCGTTAATACATCCGCTTGGTTCCTGGTAAAGGAAAGTGCGATATATTCAACTTCATTTTCTTTAGCGAATTCAATGATCCTGAGATCTTTTTCGTTTAAACATGGCGTTTTCAAAGTTTTTGTGGGGATGTTGACTCCTTTCCCATCCTTAAGCACCCAGTCATTCTTTATGAAAAGTTCAATTTGTTTGTCTTTTTTGCCAACAACCTCGGTTTGCAGCATCCCATCGTCTATCAGTATTTTATCACCGGTTTCTAACTGGTCGTAGATGTCGTGGTTAAAGCTCAGTTCGCTTTCAGACCCTAAAAATACGGTTTCACCCTTTTTCACAGGTCTCGATTCAGGAACTTTGATTCTTAATTCAGGTCCCTTTATGTCAACTAATATGGAAATCTCGCCAATTCTTCTAACATTCTTTACAGTACTTTCATATTCCCCAAGACTTCCGAAGGCTGTATTAATGCGGACGCCGTTTATTCCCGCCTCGTACATCTTCTTCTGAACGTTTTTAGAGATGCTTGAGGGCCCAATGGTGCATAGAATTTTCGTTTTCTTCATTTCTTTCGTACCTTCAATTGATCATGAACTAATCCCAGAAATAATCTCATAATCCAAATTCACGTATATAGACAATACCACAAGAACTGAGGCATTAAAGTTGAGTTTCTAACGGTATCTATCGTTCTTCCAGGGATCGGCTGTGTCACTGTATCCTTTCCTCTCCCAGTAGCCTAGGTCCTTCTTGTCTCTGAAAGTTATCCTTCGAACCCACATGGGGCTCTTATAAGCATACTTATCTGGAACAATCAAACGCATGGGTCCTCCCAGTTCATCATCTATGTCTTTGCCGTTTAACTTGTAAGCTAGCATCGCCTTGTCAAGTTCCTCTAAAGTGAGTGAAGTTGTATATCCGTCTTCACTCTCAAAGAATACGAATTTGCCCTCACTTTTCGGTTTCGCCAAGTCAGCCAAGATTCTGAATTGCACACCTCCCCATAGACAGTTTCTCACGCTCCACCCTTCAACGCAATGAAAATCGATGGTCGCTTCTGTAAACGGAAGCTTCAGAAAATCGTTCCAAGTTAAAGTCAAAGGGTTCTCTACTAGCCCGTCAACCACCATTTTCCATGTGCTCAGATTGCGCCTAGGGATGTTTCTGGTGATGCCCGGGTGATCTACTCCCCACCTCAATAAGGCTTTAGTCTCCCGTTGACCTGGAGGCAAGCGAGTAGAACTCTTCTCGTT
>CAYZTF010000006.1:1893-16616 GCA_964481305.1 uncultured Candidatus Bathyarchaeia archaeon
ACTGAAGAAGATCTGGTCCGTTTATTGAGTGGTAAATCAGATTTTGAAAGGAAGGTTCTAGTCGCAACGTTCAAAATTCCTAGAGGGAAGGTTAGCACATACAAGAGGATAGCAGAAAAGATTGGTAGACCATGTGCTTACCGTGCTGTTGGCAATGCTTTACATAGGAATCCGTTTGCGCCTATTGTGCCTTGCCACCGTGTTGTTAAATCTGATGGCACGTTTGGAGGAGACAAGAAAAGAGCAGCGTCTAGGAGGAACCTCCTAAGAAAAGAAGGGATACTTATGAAGAATGACCGAGTAGAAATGAGTGATAATATACTGTTCTAGTATCCGTTAAGATTACGCTACCCGTGTACGCTATCGCGTGCAACCGCATTCTTTCTCTGGTGCGGGGAGTGGGGTTTGAACCCACGCAGGCCTACGCCAGCAGGTCTCCTAAGACCTTAAGTCTTCCTAAGCCTGCCTCCTTTGGCCAGACTCGGACATCCCCGCCTACGAACATCAAAAGTCTTCAAAATTATTAAATCTTCTCAACGACTAGCGTGGTGCTCCGGCCGGGATTTGGACCCGGGCCACCGACTCGACTGGCCTCCTACCCCCTATAGAATGGGTAGAATAAGGCCGGTATACTTGACCGGGCTATACTCGGCAGAAGAGAACTTCTTCTACCGGAGCCGCGACCAATGTCTTTCGGAGCAAGTGAATCTGGCTTCCAGACATTTATAAAATTTTACAGGCAACTATCATGCTGAGATGTTTGGTGGGCCCGCCCGGATTCGAACCGGGGACCACTCCCCGAGCGGAAGCCTTTCACGCTCTGCAGGTTATGAGCCTCAACGTTCTTCTCTGTCGCTCTAACCCTTCAGGACCAGGCTCGGCTAATCCTTAGTCTAACTGAGCTACGGGCCCAAAAACGCAAGAGATTTACAAACCCGTTGGTTGATTTAAGTATTTTCTCAGTCTGGTCTAGACGCAGAAATCCGATGGAACGGGCTTCTTCTTCTCGTAGAACTTAAGCTCTTCCAACGCGTTCACGTAACGCAAAGCGTTTGAGCGGGCTTTGCAGTACTCCCTGAAGATACGTTGCTTCCTGTCCTTGACCAAGGAGAAGCCGGTGACCGTCTCATTCAGCATACCTACTAAGAAGTCCTTCAGCACTTCGATCCGATCGTCATCGAGACGTCTCGATCTCTTGAACTTGACCTTGGTCTCTAGGATGAATCGCGGGTCTTCGAGCTTAGCCGTGAAGGCTCCTCTTTTCTTGCTGTATCTTGTCTTTATGGACAAATTTTCTCCACTGGATAGTTCCGTTGTCTAATCCTTTCTTTTCTCACTATTAACTTTTACCTCATTCCTGTCTTAAATTTAAATATAACCGGTTTCTTCCAGATTAGCGGTGCCGCCGATCTGGCCGCCGTACGTGTCTGCGGCACGGACGCAAGCCCAGTTTGGTAGAGCAGCGGACCAGCAGAAGTTTTCTGCTAGGCTGAAGCTGTTAACCCGTAGGACAGGAGAAGACTTCTGTCCGGGGAGTGGTCGAGACCGTTGGTAGACTCCATCGGTCGCCAAAACGGTTCGAGTCCGTCCGGCGGCGCCAAAGACTTCTCCATAATCAGCTCTTCAGCTCTTGCAGCTTCTCAGGTAGATAGGTCTTGACCACGTAGTCAAGCCCATATCTAGAAAAAGCTTCTAATTCACACTTGTTCTTGTGTTTGAGGAAGTCGTCGATCTGACTCTTCCAAGGTTCATCGTTATACCTCGGGTCCTTCCTCATATCGTAAACCCTCTTTATGTCTATCTCCGTAAGGCGTTCATAGGGCAACTTGTACCGGCGTATGTCTGTGCTGTAAAGCCCCATCCAACGCGCCTCAAGCGTTGCCAGTTCTCTTAGGTGGGCCGCGTTGGCGCTGCCACAGATAATTGTGACCGCTATAGCCATTCCCCACGGATCAGCGTCGCATAGAATGAAGATAGGCAGACCCAACTCTTGGTTCAGTCGCCTTATCATGTGTCTCGTCGCCCTTGGTGGCTGTCCGGCTGTATGGATGAGGATGGTGTTGAACTTCTTGAAAGCCTTCTCCTCCACCAGCCTCGTAAACATAGCGCCTTTCTCGATCACGATGACCTTGTCCGCGTTAGTCTTTACGAAGTCTGCTCTTGTCAACGCTGGTCCAATCATTACGCCGTCAGGATGGCTTGTGAGATTAAGCCTATTCCCCTCATAGCCCGGCACCGTATACTCGATCGTTAGGTCGCCGAAGATTGCGCTCCTTTCCTCCGGGAAAACGTTGAAATCCTCACGCGAGTAGTCAAGAACAGTCTCCAGGTCCGTTATCGTGTTGTCGGACTCCTGCTGATCTTTAAAGTTCATATCAAAGGCTTGGGCGGAGTAGAAGACGTCCCTCAACGTTGAGGTCTTGTTAGTTTGTCCAAGCTCATGTGCAAACCTAGCGGTCCACACTAGCTGCGTAAACGGTCTTAGATGACGTATGTTCCTTGAGCTTCTCTTGACGCTTCTTTCTCCTAGGATGTATTGCTTCAGCTTTTCGTCGTAGAATATGTTCTTCGTCGATCGGCTAGGCATCTGAATCCAAGGGAAACTTCCTTTCACTAGTTGCTCGTAGACCTTTTCCCCTAAACTTTCCAGGCTCTTTAGGGTAAGGGCTCTCCTCTCTTTCATCGATCCTTGTCTACTCTTCTTCTGCGCCATAAAGCGTCAAACTCCTTAAGAGTGGTTCGATACTGGGTTCTTCATCTTTGCCAGCTAATTCCTTAGAGAACTGAGCTATTTTAGGCAAATATCTTGAGAATATGTCTAGCCTCTTCTTTTCCCGCTCAATGCTAATCTTCTTCGACAAAAAAAGCGACAATCTGCGGGAAACATCTCTGACCCCGTTCAGAATCTCCCGTTCAACCTCGGGACGATCTGATACAAACTCCTTCCCAACGGTTTTGTACGGAATCTTTGTTGAACAAATATGCACAATCAGGCCCATGGGCATATCTTGTGTGACCTTATAGTATCTCCAATTCACCCGGGTGTTAGCGACCTTCCAGGCCACGTCGCTCGATTCATCGTAAAGTAGGGGGATTCTATTTGCAAACCTGTAAAGCGAGATTCCAGGCTTATTTAGGACGTCTCCGCCGTAGGCGATTCCCACCTCAACCACAAAAGGATGACCCGAATAAGCAGACGGCTTCCTCTGTTCCACCGCCACGAACTCGGCGTTCAACTCCTTTCGAATGCCCGCTTCAAGCAACTCCTTCCCGAGGGGGGAGAGGCATGAAGCGTCTGGCGGTAGAAACTCGGGAAAGTTCTTCATAGCTTGGGCAAGCTTCACCGTCTCGTCTGAACCCAGCGTCTTCGGATCACGGCCCGCCTCTATTCCCGTGTATTCAAGGAACCTTTGAGCTATGCCTTTTCCAATCCGGTGGAAGTGCTTGGTCATGAAGCACACCATGTCCCGGCACTTCGTGACGTTGACAATCCTCTGTATCGTTTCAACGTCTACCCCACAGGGATGGGGCAAGATCTCCTTCGGGGGTAGAGGCATCCTGTCTGTTATTCTTTCAAATCTATACAGCCGTCCCTTTGGATCGACGAATGTGAGGTTCGCGTAAGGGGTTACCATAGCCGTCTGTTTCACATACTCGAGAACCTTAGGCATGGCTTTTGCATAGTCACCTTCAAAAGTAAACTCGATTATTGTGCCATGCCACTTGTCCTTGTTCCTTTCCTTGTCCATCCTCAAGATAATGGGCCTGTTCTTCTGGATATCGATCATCACGTCAAATTCATATATGCTGCTAGTTCCCGTGCTGGAGGTGATATAGGCTGGACTATGGGTTGTGATCTGACCGTAGAGGATAGCCATCTTGCCCCCGAGACCGAAGGTCCCCCTCACCTGCTTCAGCATATATTTGGAACCGTAGAGAATCTGTCCGAAGGCCGATGGAATATGTTCTTGTGGGACCCCGCTTCCGTTATCCATAACCCTGATCCTGTAGATGCTTATGTTTTCATTCACGCTGCTCTCCTGACTAAGTCTAACATAGATCTCTGGAGGGATCCTGTGTAGTTCGCACGCATCCAGAGAGTTTTCTAGTAGCTCCCTGACCGTGGCGTAGACCGCGCGGGATGGGTTGGTGAACCCTGCAAGGTCCCTATTTCTGTAGAAGAAGTCTGCAGGACTTATCTCCGTGAATACCTCTTTCTGAAAGCTCATCACCATTACTCACCGATTTTCTCTGCGGAAGGCGGGTTCCATATCTGCAACTCTTCCTTCTTCAGTTCTCTCCTCTTTCTATGAAGAAACCCATAAACGGTCTTATGATATCGCCCCTCAATCAGCATTTCAACGGCCTCGCGGGCAGCCTCAAACTGCCCCGGACCCCCAATTATTGAGACCGTATGGCCGTATACGCAGACGTCTGCACCAGTCAACTCCTCTATCAGCCTCCTTGTCTTCCCGTTTTTCCCTATTATTCTGCTCTTTATACGCTGCAATGCGGCCTGTGATCTCTCAAGGAGCTCTCTGAGATCAATCACTTCCAAAGTCACGGTTTCGTCTAGGAGTCTCAGGGCACACTCGGGGGCAAAACCTCGGCCGATAGCGGTGACGACGTCCCTAGCGTGGAAGATCTGAGTAGGGTCATCGGCATCGTGCCTCAACGTGATCTCAACATCGCCTTCGCGGCTGTCTATTTTCATGTCGATATTGGTCGTCTCTTCTATACGTGTCTTTGTACTGCCGTTTGGACCTATGAGGACGCCTAGGCGTTCTTGAGGTATCCTGACATGCATCCTTGCTTCAGTCATCTTCTGTAACCCACTTGTATGCCTCATCAATGTCCTTTACTTCTACACCCAGTCCTTGAAAGAAACGGTTTAAGTTTTCTATGTCTCTGCGAAGAAAACGTCCAGCCATTGGATGTTCGAGGGTGACGCTTTGGGAGACATCAAAAATCACTGGTTTTTCCATCCAATTCATGATGTTGTACTCGCTGAGGTCTCCATGCACAAGCCCTGCTTCATACAGCTTTTTAACATATTCTAGTAACTGTCGGTACATGCGTCCGGGATCCGAGGGTGGCTTTTCTCTCAAAAGTGGGGCTCTGACCCCGTTTTCGCCGATGAAATCCATAATCAACACGTTCTTCTCGACATAGATAGGTTTTGGAACGCTGACTCCGGAAGCATAAGCCTTTGTCATGTTTTTGAACTCTTTTTGGGCCCAAAGATAAACAAGGGAGCGCGTATCTGGTTTGACATGCTTAAATCTAGGATCCCCTTGGATGTTTGTCTGCATGCCTCTCCTAAACTCGGCTGAGGTTGTGAGATATATTTTTATGGCCAACTCTCTTTCGTCGGCTCCGACACCATAATAGATCCTAGCTTCCTTACCAGACTCTACGACTCCGTGTATTCTTTTTATGACGCCTTGATTAAGTAGGCGATACACGGTCATAAGTGTCGGCCGGTCGAAGACCTCCTCCAAAGCCTCATACTCTTCAGACCTCTTGGTCTTCGCCAACTGTTCTCTTTCATAGCGTTTTTCCGTTCTATGAAGTCTCTTCTCAACCCTACTCTTAACCGACAAGGACTCCTCAACTACAGTTTGAGATAACCCTTCTTCTTCAGCCATTCTGTTTGGCTCGCCGTATACCTCCAGACGACATCGCCCCGTGTATCGCTCTGGAAGTCCCAAGGTGCCACAATAACGGTGTCGCCTGCCTTGATCCAGACCCTTCTCTTCATTTTGCCCCTGATCCTGCAGAGTCGGGCCTTTCCATCCATGCATTTGACCAGAACTCGATCAAAACCTAAAAGCTTGTCCACTATGCCCAATACTTCCCAAGGATCCGGGAGCTTGAGTTTACCGATCTCTTCCTCGGTTATTACTTTCTTCTTACCCGTGTACTGTCTTAGCTCCTTTAATCTTCATACTCTTTAAGAGAATATGGTTTCTCATTTTTAAATCATAGCTTAAAACCGAAGAAAGCTTAGACTCTAACAATCTGAGCGTGGGGTACGCCTGAAATAAGAGTCACGGCTTTGGGATGTACAATCCCCTCTCGAATGGCTGCCTTAACAATGGTGGCGCCTACAAGATTCGCTGTCGTGGCGCCTCTTAGCGCCTCAACAGCCTCCTCAACGTAGACAAGGTCGCCACCATAGAAGCTACTCTTGACCTCAAAAATTATTTTTCCGTGTTTCAGCGTCTTACCTAAGAGCTCCGAATCGCAACAGGCTACCAGGATGTGTTTCCCCTGCTTTATGACGTTGACATACACGTTTGAGGCCAAGCTCTGCTCAGTTACTGTCTTTCCTTCTTAGAATATCAATCTTATTCATCCAATATTCGATCGACTTCGGATGGGGTTCACGCGAAAAGCGAACTGATTTGAAAACCACAGTCGCCGTCTTATAGAACTATGCAGTATGTAACCAGTTTTGCGTTCAATACCTTTGAAAGGCGCTGATTAGACCCATGAAAAAGTAAGAAAAACAGTGCTGAAGAATCCTCCTTCTTTGACTTGGAAAAACGCCTTATCTATTCTTGATCAGCACTATCGGACTGACGACCTAGCACCACACGCATCGCAGACGAGAAAACGGATTCTGCCTTCCCGCACCACTCTTGTATCCGGTTGCTTACAAACTGGACACAAGACTTCCTTTTCAACGAAGCTTCTCACAAGCTTCTCAATCGGCTCATTGCTGAACCTTCCCTTAAACACGGCATAGTCGCCTTCTATCACGCCTGAAGTGCCGAGTTCCTTCGACAAATACTTCAAGACAATTGTAGGATCTCTGCGTATCCGATCGGAAATCTCCCTGAAATTGTAGAGAAAGGTTCTGTTGCCACTCATTTCACTCTTAGGCTTCGGGACCTCAAACCTATCCCTTGCATAAACCTCCTTGGGAAGTTTGGAATATGCCCGCTTAAGAAGACTTGAGTAGCTTCTCTCAGACGCCAACCCGACCTTCACCCTCCACATCTTTTGTCAAAATGCTGTAAAAGACTTTATGCTCAAGTTTATAAGAATAGAGGAGTTAGAACCAGCGTTGAAAGGTGTCTGATTGACACAAACATTTGAAGTCAAAAACCCAGCGCTCGCACCCGAAGGCGTTTCCTTGATTCAATGGGCTGAAGCCCGTATGCCTGTCCTGCTCAAGATCAGAGAAAGATTCAAAAAAGAAAAGCCCCTTGAAGGGGTCAAAATATCCGCGACGCTACACGTAACAAAGGAGACTGCCGTCCTTGTGAGAACGCTCAAGATGGGCGGAGCAGTTGTTGCCCTGAGCGGGAGCAACCCTCTATCAACGCAGGACGAGGTTGCAGCTGCTCTTGCCGAGGAAGGTGTTGGTGTCTATGCTTGGAGGGACCAGACGGATGAAGAATACTACAAGTGCATAAATCGTGTAATTGAACATCGCCCCCAGATAATTCATGATGACGGTGCAGATACCATATGCACCATTCATGAAAAATTTCCACTTCTCGCACGAAACGTGATCGTGGCTCAGGAAGAGACAACGACCGGAGTGGTTCGTCTCAGAGCGATGGAAAGACGTGATGAATTGAAGTTTCCTATCATTGCCGTTAACGACGCGAAGACTAAGCGTCTATTCGACAACAGGTACGGCACAGGACAATCCACCATCGATGGTATACTGAGGGCCACCAGTATTCTGCTGGCAGGAAAGACCTTCGTAGTCGTCGGATACGGCTGGTGTGGACGAGGAATAGCCATGAGGGCAAGGGGCATGGGCGCCAACGTAATCGTCACCGAAACAGATCCAATAAAGGCGTTGGAGGCGATTATGGACGGCTTCATCGTAAAGCAGATGGATCAGGCAGCAGAACTGGGAGACATCTTTGTCACGGCAACAGGCTCAACAAAGGCGATACGCAAAGAACACATGGCGAGAATGAAGGACGGCGCCATTCTAGCTAATGCGGGGCACTTTAACGTTGAAATCTGGTTACCTGACCTTGAAGAGCTTTCAACAGAAAAAGAGACAATACGACCAAACGTTGACAGATACAAACTGAGGGACGGTAGGAGACTGTACCTGCTCGGCGAGGGGCGTCTCGTAAACCTCGTGTGCGCTGAGGGCCATCCGCCAGACGTGATGGATATGAGCTTTGCAAACCAAGCGTTGTGCGCTGAGTACGCTGTAAAGCATAAAAAAGAACTGAAAAGAAAAATCTACGACGTTCCTGAAGAGATTGACTATGCTGTTGCGAAGCTTAAACTAGAGAGCATGAGCGTTGCTATAGACCACCTAACCGAAGAACAGAAGAAATACATAGAGAGCTGGAAACTAGGCACCTAGCACTTCCACATGTGATAGAGGGGTGGTTGACTTCAAGAGCAAATTCTATTTGACTACAGCCATCGATTATGTCAATGCACCTCCACACCTCGGTCATCTATATGAAAAGGTGTGCGCGGATGCGATCTCAAGATTTCACAGGCTCAAAGGGGACGATGTACTCTTTCTGACAGGCACTGATGAGAACGCTCAAAAAAACGTGCAAGCGGCGAGAGAGGCAGGTGTACCTGTAAAGTCGTTTGTCGATAAAAATGCCGAAAAGTTCAAGCAACTGTGCAAAATCTTTGACATTTCAAACGATGACTTCATCAGAACTACTGAAGAAAGGCATACAAAAGTTGTCAAGCTAATCTTCCAGAAACTGTTTGATAACGGCGACATCTACAAAGGATATTATGAAGGATTGTATTGCTCTGGGTGTGAGGAATTCAAGTCAGAGGAAGACTTGGTAAATGGAAAGTGTCCAGAGCACGACAAAAAGCCAGAGCTGGTGAAAGAGGAAAACTATTTTTTCAGACTGAGCAAGTATCAAAACAGCTTATTGAAACTGTTATCGGGCAAGCATTTTGTCTTGCCTTTAGAAAAAAGAAATGAGCTTCTTGAAAGATTGAAAGGCGGGCTGAAAGACCTTTCAGTGACTAGGCCAAACCTGAACTGGGGCACCACTGCACCCATCGATCCAAAACATAAGATATACGTATGGATCGATGCGTTGACTAATTACATTTCTGCCCTGGGTTATCCAGACAATGAGAAGTTTAAGAAATATTGGCCTGCCGATGTGCATTTGATAGGTAAGGGAATCAACTGGTTCCATTCAGTGGTCTGGCCAGCTATCTTGCTTTCAGCCGACATCCCGTTGCCGAGGCTAATCCTTGTCCACGGCTACATAACGGTGAAAGGGGAAAAGATGAGTAAGTCTAAAGGCACCGTGGTCAACCCTCTGGAGCTTGCCGAGAAATATCAGGTCGATGCAATCAGATATTATCTCTTAAGAGAGATTGCGTTTGGTGAAGACGGCGATTTCACCGAGGAGAATCTAATAGAAAGAACGAATAACGAGCTGGTTGCCAACATTGGCAACTTCATCCATAGGACTCTGACTTTCGTCTCGAAGAATTTCGGCGGCATAGTTCCCAAACTAGAGCACTTCGATGAAGACGATGAGAAATTCAAGGAAAGAATCTTTTCTTTGAAAGAGGAGGTAGAAAAGAGGATGGAGGAATTTGAGTTGGATAAAGCCTTGAAGGAAATAGCAGAATTCTCGGCTATGGGCAATCAATATTTCCAACAGAAAGAACCGTGGAAGACCAAGGATCCTAGTTGTTTGTACCTTTGCGTCAATGCTGTTAGGTTATTGGCTATCCTGCTTGAACCCTTTATGCCAAACGCTGTGGAGAAATTGTGGTCTCAGCTTAGTTTGGAAGGTTCTGTCCACGAACAGAATTGGAATTCTGTACCTGAGTTTCTGATAAAAGAAGGTCACAAGATCGGTAAGCCTGAAATATTGTTCAGGAAGTTAATCAGCAACTAAACGACATCACGCCCTTGTGTTTATATGCCAAGAACATTTGGCTCTGTGATAATGCTGTCCACTCTGCTTATTCATATAACGTTGAATTGCGAAGATGACGGCGCCTAAGGGAAAAACCAGAGCCAAAAAGCTTCGTCAGAAGACTTTTAGATATTAAATTGGCTCTCTTAACAACTTCTGTTTTGCTTTACTTGTATTCTTGTTTTCCCAAAGTTCTCCAATAAGGAGGTCGCGAATTGCTGAACGGACCACATCGCCCCTATTGGGATAGAGGTCGTTCTCGATCAATTCGTCAAGGTCTTTGATATATGATTCGGGTAAATAGATGGTGATGGGCTTCATAGCGGTAGAAAAGACTGAAGCCCGATCGGCTATTAATCTATTTGTGTTTATTTTGTATGTATAATTGAAATACGATTGAAATACGCGGGACCAACGGATATTTAAGATATATGTATCTCAATTACCGATATCGTGAAAATCTTCAGCTTTTTCCTTAGTCTTTTAGTCATTTATTGCTTATTTCTTGTTCAGCGTGCGATTTCCGCTGCTAAATACGTTGGGTATGCCTGCTTTATCTGGATTATCCTAACCCTTCCTTCAAGTTCCTCCTCGGTTTTTAGCGTTATGGGTTTATAGGCGAAGTTTCTTCCTATCCACGATCCGTTCTTATGTTCGTCGACAAGAATCGGACCTTTCCAGTTAAGCCATTTTCTGTTCTTTTCTAGAGCAATTTCCTTATGTTTCTCGCCGATTCTCTTGCTTCGTTCTTTTATTGTCTTTTGAGGTATTTGCATAGCGTTCCTCGCTGGAGTATTAGGCCTCACAGAGAATTTTGACAGGTTAAGTATGTCCGGTTCAACTTCTTTCAAAAGACGTAGTGAACTTTCAAATGCCTCTCCCGACTCACCTGGGAAGCCGCAAATGATGTCTGTGGAGAGAGTGATTCTTGGCATCCTCTTTCGGAAAGATTCAACAACCTCATTGAAGTCTTCCACCGTATACGGGCGGTTCATTCTCCTTAGGACTTCGTCATCTCCGCTTTGAACCGGTATGTGAAGAAACTTGAAGATCTTTGGATCCACGTAAGCTTCCACTAGTTCGTCTAGAATTTCAAGGGCACTGTTTGGGTTCATCATTCCAACCCGGACATAGAACTCTCCCTTCAGTTCCACGACTCGATTAAGCAGATTAGCTAGATTTTCCTCGATGTCTCTTCCGTATGTACCGATGTCTTGGGATGAAAGCCAAACCTCCTTAGCTTCTAAGTCTAGGTCTCGTTTTATTCGTGCTAGAACGTCTTCAACACTGTAGCTTCTTAGCTTTCCTCGTGCGTGGCGTACGCAACAGTACGAGCAGCTTCCGAGGCAACCGTAGGAAACGGGCACGATGGAAATGACTCTGTTTCTGAAGATCTTTGGAAGAAGGCAAGGAGGCTTTAGGTCATTCTTTAGGTCGATGATCCTCTGTCCACGTTTCACTTTCTCTAAGGCATCAACGATTCCGGTTCCAGGTGCTGGTCCTAGGGCGGCGTCGAAGTTTATCTCACTTTTTAATCGCTCAAAGTTTATTAGTGGAAGGCATCCAGTCACGATGAGCTTCTTGTCTTTTGGAGCCTTCTTGAGTAGACTTATCATTCGGTTCTCAGTCGTCATCTTCACGGCGCAGGTATTGTAGACCAAAGCTTCGGCGTCTTCGATAGTGTTGGAGATCTCGTAGCCAGCCTTGGAAAGGCAACCAGCGATAACTTCTCCATCGGCAAAGTTTGTTGAGCATCCATGAGTTTCCACGTAAACTCGATTGAGCAAGTCTTTCATCCACTTAATCTTTGATTTTAGAAGAAAATAAGGCATTAAATGCTGTTTGCCGTCTGGCCAGCTTTATCAGGAAGCACCGCTAAGCCAACTAATGAAGAATGTATATCGACGGAATTCGTAGTTGGACGAACTTGACACATGGGGAATCATACTGTGTATAGTTAAAAATAGGACGTTAATTGAAATATTTGATTAGTTTAGGTGACAAGGCATGATCAGTCCAAGGGCAAGGGTGGATCCAACCGCCCATGTGGATCCTGAAGCACAGATCTCCGAAGGTTGCGTCATTGGACCTTGTGTCCACGTCTACGGCAAAGTTTTCTTTTCACGAAACGTTTGGGTGGAACCTAACGTGGTAGTCTACGGTCCAGCTGAGATAGGCGAAGAATCATATATCGGTTCGAACTCTTTGATAGGCTTCCCCTCGAGCGACGAGTTGGAAGCAATCCGCGCGAGGATGGATCTAAGACCGAAACTCATGGGAAACAGGCTTACCAAAATAGGGCGGAAGGTCACCATTCGTTCAAACTGCGTCATATATTCGGGGCTCGAGATCGGCAACGGCGTACGCTTCGGCCACAACGTCACTGTTCGGGAAAACGTGAATATTGGTGAAGAAACCTTGATCGGGACAAACTCCGTAGTAGATGGTTACTGCAAGATTGGACGAAAAGTCTCCATCCAGACCGGCGTCTACATGTCAAAGTATTCGATCATCGAGGATCACGTTTTTTTAGGGCCTAATTGCGTCCTAACGAACGACCTCTATATGATGCAGAAGGAGTACAAGCTTAAGGGTCCTACGATAAAGTCCGGCGCAAGTGTAGGCGCCAACGTCACAATCTTTCCAGCGGTAACCGTAGGAGAAGGGGCGGTGATCGGAGCTGGCGCCGTCGTTAGGGATGACGTTGCTGCTAGGACAGTGGTCGCTGGTGTTCCGGCGAAAAAGATAAAAAACGTCCCCCACAATTGGCGTATACCACGAAACCAAAAGGGTAATTAAATAAGGTAGAAGAAGACACCTAGCACTAAACAATAAAGGATGAACAAGAGACTTGAAAAAGACCACCGCTAGTCTGCTCATTGTGATGGTTCTCCTAGTCTTCGCGTCATCATCTTCTAATGTCATCTCAAGTTCATCAACTCCTTCGATTAAACTGCTGCACGTAATCGAGGTAAAGAACGGCGGGCTGCTCATAGTAAACGATACGGTTATGATTGATAATAATGGTGACAAACCTCTTGATAATTTTAGAATAGGTTTTCCCGAGTATTTGAGGCAAGCTTTGGATTCTGTATCTGCCTACTCGTACAGCGGGGAGGCGCTTTCTGTCGTTGAGAACGTGAGTTTGGGAGGACAGGGAATCTATGGATTCCAAGTAAATCTGACCAAACCTGTTGACGTTGGAGAGAAGTACAACTTCACTATTACCTTCGTGTTTTCCCGGCTGGTTTGGATGGAAAGCAGTATCGGAGCTTATGTGGCGTTATTCCCGGAATATCCTTCGATTCCATATGAGGCAACCGAGTGCAATGCCACTGTTATACTTCCGACAGGAGTCACCCTTTACAATAGCATTTGGGAATATAATGGGACAGCTGTAACGAGTATCTCTGCGCGTCAGTTACCCCCATATTGGAATGAGACAGGTTACGTCAGTTTCTCAGATTCAATACACCTTATCTCATGCGACTGGGCGAAACGCGTGATCGTCCTGGATTCCTCAGCCCAGATCATATTCGAAGACACCTACCATCTTTCCAATGTAGGATATGTATCTCTTACATCGATGACCTTTTTCCTTCCAAAAGATGCTAAGGACATCGAAGGTTACGATGCCTTCTTTGGTGAGATTAAGGTGACGTCAAACATTGTGGCAAATCAAATAGTAGCAACAGTCGATCGATCGGTCGACCCTCGTTATCCAGGCATCGACCCGGGAGGCAGTTGCACTTTTACCCTAAGATACGTGCTGCCTGCTGAATCGCCCTATCTTACCCGGGAAGGCATGTGGGACTACCGACTTGAGACGAAGTTCTTTGAGAACCTTCAATATACTATTAGAGAACTGACTGTGGAGATCGTGCCTCCGGAGGGGGCGGTGTTTCTCAGCTATCCACGCGTGCGTACGCAATATCCAGCGTTAAACGGGAACCTGAACAAGGAAGGTTATCAAGAATCTCTGACGTATAAGCTATACAACGTTACTCTGTTTCAGGACCTGAATCTTGCAATAGAGTATAGGTACATAATCTTTTGGTCAGCGTATCGTCCGACGCTGTGGCTCAGCATCGCCATCGCAGCCATATGTTCCGTTCTAGTAATTCGAAGGCGCAGTCGTCCGCCGACTCACCGGTTGCCGGAAAAGAACCTTCAGGTACTGAAGGCTTTCGTTGAAATATGTAGCGAACGGGCGGCCCTCAGATCCGAGTACAATTCGTCGGAAGAGAACTTTGATGTGGGAAAGATGCGGAAGAAGGAGTATAAACGAAGGCAAGGAATACTCCAGCAACAACTTCGCGATCTGGACAGACAGTTTGTGCTTCTGAAGAGGGATGTTCAGTCGATAGAGCCAAGGTTCAGAGAAGTCGTCCGCCAAATAGAAGTCGCGGAGACCGAGATAGAGTCTTCTCGACTGAACATAAGCAAACTCAAGACACAGTACCGTTCTGGTAGCCTCTCAAAGGAAGCCTACGAGAAGCTCAGGGATGACTATGAGAGAAGATCCGACCGAGCTCAAACGGCGATTGACGATGCCATCCTGAGGCTGCGAGGAGAAATTAGGTAACCTCAACCTAAACTGCTAATATTCAACCAGCTCTCCAAAGGCCTTGTTTCGGCAATTCTATGTTTGTCGATGATTAACGCTTTTTATCAGCTACTCCATGTGGCTTGACGTGTCTGCCTTTTCAAACCTCAATCAGGGAATCTTGCGAGCAACATAAAATCGATTGAACCAACTTTAAGCCTCAGCAATATGAAGATATAATCGCTGTTGCAGTATTATTATGAAGGTAAAATGCT
>CAYZTF010000006.1:16716-18755 GCA_964481305.1 uncultured Candidatus Bathyarchaeia archaeon
ACGATGAAATCATAATGACTAAGAACACCACCGAGGGCATAAACGTCGTCGCAAGCGGCCTAGAATGGAAGAAAGGAGACAAGGTTGTTACGACGCTCCTAGAGCACCATTCAAACCTAATCGTTTGGATGAGATTGAGGCAAAGATACGGCGTAGAGGTTGAAGTGGTCAGACCAGACGAAGATGGTCGGCTCGATATCAGTAGCTTCGAAAAGGCGATCGATAATAGAACGAAGCTAGTAGCCGTGACCCACATTTCAAACGTCTTAGGCGTCATAACACCTGTTGAAAAAATTGCCAGAATCGCCCGCGATCACGGCGCACTCTTTCTTATAGATGGAGCCCAGTCTGTACCGCATCTGAAGGTTGATGTTCAAGAGATAGGATGCGACTATCTTGCTTTTTCCGGACATAAGATGCTAGGTCCTACAGGCGTGGGCGTCCTATACATGCGTGCAGATCTGATCGATAAGATGGAACCTCTCTGCATTGGAGGAGGGACCATAATCGAAGTCGGCTCTGATCACTACACTTTGACCACAAGTTCTAAGAAGTTTGAGGCGGGCACCCCGGCTATAGCGGAAACCATCGGCTTAGGCGTAGCTACCGACTACCTGAAAAAAATCGGCTTAGACAACATCATGAACTATGAGAGGCAACTTACAAAAAAGATGCAGAAAGGACTTGCTGAGGTTCCAAATGTTGAGGTCTACGGTCTCGTAGACCCTGAACAGAGGATAGGAATAGTTCCCTTCAACGTGGGCAGCCTCTCTCCTCATGATGTGGCGTTGGCGCTCGATGTGTCAGCAAACGTTATGGTTAGGTCAGGCCATCATTGCGCTATGCCCTTAACAAAGGAGTTATTAAAAAAACCCAACGGGACTGTTAGAGCGTCCTTATACCTTTACAATACGGAGGAAGAAATAATCAGACTGATTTCCGCCATTGGAGAGATCGCAAGTTCTTGAGGAGTGATTCTTTGATGAGTGGTGTTGAAGACCTGATTAAGGCCCATGAAGGCCTCAAGAAGGAGGTTTACCTCGACATTGAGAACTCTAACTTTGTTCCCAAAGAAATAGTACAGGCCATGATCCCCTACTTCTCCGAAAAAGCGTATGGAAACCCAACCGTAACCCACAAACCCGGATGGATGGCCTACGAAGCGATCATGGGGGCTTCCGAACAGATCGCCTCGTACATCGGAGCAGCCTCAGCTGAAGAGATTGACTTCACTCCTAGCGAAACAGTGTCCAACAATCTTGCTCTAATAGGAACAGCCTTGGCGAACAGAGGCAAGGGCAAGAAGATAATCATCTCAGAGATAGAGCCGTTGAGCATAGTTTTTGCGTCGGACCTACTCAAAAGACAGGGTTTCGAAATCGTCAAGGTCCCAGTCGATAAGGAAGGGTTCGTAGACCTAGGAAAGATCCAAGATGCTGTTGACGAAGAAACAGTTCTAGTAAGCCTAATGCTGGTCAACAATGAGATTGGAACCATTGAACCAATCAAAAAAGCCGCCGAGATAGTCAAGGAGAAAAATCCAGAAATACTGTTCCACTCGGACGCTTCTGATGCCTATGGAAAAATACCCTTAGACATCAAAGCGCTAGGAGTCGATCTGATGACCTTAAGCAGCAGCAAAATACTCGGTCCAAGGGGCGTCGGCGTCCTATACGTCAGAGAGGGCGTGAAGGTCAACAGGATTCTGGAAGGACAGATCGGAACCCAAAGACTCTGGCCAGGCGTAGAAAACACACCTCTCATAATGGGTTTCTTGAAAGCGTCGGAACTAGCCTTCAAAGCCTTCGATGCAGATGTCTCACATATGAAGAAGCTTAGAGACAGTCTCATCGATGGAATTCTTAGCGAGGTATCTGAAACCGTCTTGAACGGCCCGAAGGGAGACAAAAGAGCCCCTGATAACATTAACATAAGCTTCCTACACTGCGAGGGCGAGGCGTTGACAATCGAATTGAGCTTGAACGGCGTCTATGTTTCCAGCGGAAGTGCGTGCACCAGACTCCTTCTACAGCCAAGCC
>CAYZTF010000007.1:0-4894 GCA_964481305.1 uncultured Candidatus Bathyarchaeia archaeon
TGTGAAAATACTCCTAAAGATGCGACTGAGCGTCTAGAATCATCTGTTTCTTAAAATA
Source organism: uncultured Candidatus Bathyarchaeia archaeon (assembly GCA_964481305.1). Classification (GTDB taxonomy): domain Archaea; phylum Thermoproteota; class Bathyarchaeia; order RBG-16-48-13; family JAGMEO01; genus CAYZTF01. The sequence continues at coordinate 59 of CAYZTF010000007.1, forward strand.
CGCCTGATAACGTTGTGGCGCCGGGGGCGGGATTTGAACCCGCGCGACCCAAAAGGGTCACAGACTTAGCAGGCCTGCTCCCTACCATTCTAGAGACACTAAGGTCTTGGCTAGGACACCCCGGCACAGAGTCACCCTCAACATTCTCTCAAACCGATAAATACGTTTCGTAAAACAAGCAACCTTTATAGTACGCGTTCCTCTCTAAGAATTCTGGCGACGGGTCTAGGCGGGGGCTAGGGGTCCCCTTACCACAAATCCCCTATACGGTGGGCCGAAGACGAAGTGAGGCCTCTATGCTCGTCATGTCTCATGGTCCGTCTGGCGTTGACTACTCGTCCCTTGGGGTTGGCGGTCGGAGCGCAGCCTTCGCAAGAATGCCGTGTCCCCGTTCGTCGGGTAACTTAGCCAGGCTCGGAAGAGAGCAACTTAACCCCGAACGTTGGACGCTCAGGGGGGTGCGGGTGGGAGCACAGGGACCTGTAGGCACGACGAAAACCGGAGGTCGATCTTCGATGACCCGCCGCCATTCACCTATTGAGCATCCCTAGCTCCAACAATACCTGACAGGCCCTACATGTTTGTCCAACCGTTGGCTCGCCGCAGACATCACACTCCTTCAAACCGATATCATCGGCGAGGGCTCGAACCGAAGGTTTGATTTTCTCGAAAGACCTGTAGATTGCGAACTTCGTCCCTGGATGCTTCGTTTCCAGCTCATTGAGGAAGGCTCTAACATCGTTTCTGGTGGAGGATCGCATGTAGGGACAGGTCGACGATTGAAACTTAACCTTCTTGAGGAAGGCGTAGAACGCCGTCTCCGCTTCCGGCACTTCGCAGAGCGGTTTAACCCTCCTAACAAATCTCTCCCCCTCTAGAACAGGCTCCAAGCGCGCTAGCCAGGCCACATTCCCCCGAAGCAGGTTAAGCAGTATCGTCTGCGTCTCGTCGTCCAAGGTGTGGGCGGTAGCCAACTTTTCTGCACCCACCCTCCTCGCCGCAACGTTCAGGGCCTTCCTCCGCAGCACACCGCAGTACGTGCAGGCGGACAGCCCACCCTTATCTTCGGCCGCCTCTACAACATCGTCCAAATCATAGCCATAGAGTTCTTTGAAAGAGGAGACTATATGTTCTATTCCAAGCTTCTTGCAATTCTCCGCTGCTATCTGAACCGCCTCATCCCTGTACCCAGCAATTCCTTCATCGATCGTAATAGCCAGAATCTTGGACTTTGGAAAGCCAGTCTCTATCTTATGGAGAATGTGGAGGAGCGAGACGCTGTCCTTCCCGCCCGACACCGCCACCGCTATCCTGTCTGTCGGCGTGAACATGTTGTACTTTGAGATTGTGTTTTGCACCCTTTTCTCAACCGATCGGGCGAAGCACCGCTGGCAAAATTTTTGACCAGAATGTTTTAGGAGGATGACTGCCTCCCTGTCGCAGGTCGAACAGCCGACCAACTGAACCGCCACGCTATATAGGGGTTAGGCCGTACTTCATAAAGGTCAATCCGACGTTGGAGGCCAGTATAGATAAGCAGACTACGCTCAAAACGATCCGTACGAGCTTTGCCGCCCTCACAGAATGCCTTTCGATAATTGACCAAATGTATGCGTCGCCGTCTAGCGGGTAAAGAGGAAGCATGTTGAAGGTGGAGACGTTGATGAGGACAAGCAAGACCCAGTCGAAGAGCATATTCAGATGATAACTAAGGTAGGCTCCGCCTCCGAAACGCAAAGGATAATAGTTGAACCAGTCCACTCCAAGGCTTCCCAAACTGCTATTTTTAGAGCTTGGTTCAGCCAAGACGGAGAAGAAGCCTCTTGACGTATTCAGTACGACTGTTTCCCCGGGTTTAAGCCCACTTAGGAAATTGCTGAGGTCTGAGACGTCGTTTACTCTCGTTCCATTAACTGCGTATACCACATCCCATTGTCGCAATCCGGCCTCATAAGCGGCCCCATTTTCCTTTATCCCTTGAACCAAGACGCCCGATGATGGCAGAACTATAGCTGTCACCAAAAGCAACATAACAACGCCCGCCGTCAGGTTGGTAAAGGACCCCGAAGATATTACCCGAAGCCTTGACGATGTTTTCAGCTTCAAGAATTGCTCTTCATCCGGTTCAACAAAGCCTCCGAAGGTGATGAATGCCACAACGATTCCAGCTGACTTTATCTCGACGTTTTCCCCGCAGGCAGCGATGCCGTGAGCTATCTCGTGAAATACCAGTGTCAAGCCGATGGCGACCAAGAGATACGGGAACCAAGCTAAGCTGATCGTTACCCCTGGAATGAGAAGGAAGACTGGCTGAGCTGTGGCCGGCGTCGATAAGAAGCGAAAGAGATTACTTACAAGAGTGTACCCTGCAAAGATCAACTGCCCGAGAGCCACTATAATGCCGAGATTCCATATTCTTCGCCAGAACACGGGATGGCGGCCTGCGGTTCTTCGCAGGAAGTCGTTTAGGCGCTGGGTTCTGCGAATGATGTACATCGGCCCGGTCTCCCAGCCGTACCTTTTCAAAGGCCACCGCTTGTCTATGAGGTATAGCGCAAACCAGAAGATCAATGAAAAGATGATTACTTCTAATGGACCTATCTCCACCTTTGCTCAACCCAGACTTTCTAAAAGCTGAAGAGACGCGCCCTTTATACCTTCCGTCCACACATGGACTGCTTTTTTAATCTTATATTGGAAGAGGTACTTCTTAGGACACATCTTAATAAGATTCTCTGAATGAAAATTTGAGGGCTGAGATCTTTGATCGAAACTGTTGGCATCGTGGCGCGTCTCGACCTCCGGGAAGTTCTTCCTATCGTAGAACGCGCTGAGACACATCTCCAAACGAAAGGAGTGAAGACCATACTTGAATCGACGCTGGCAAAACTAAGAAAATCGTCATCGCGTTCAAGCCCCTTAAATCGGATGGAAGCAGACCTCGTCATTACTATCGGCGGCGACGGTACGTTACTGAAGACCTGCCTAAACATTCCAAGACCCGAAACCCCTATCTTGGCCGTAAACATGGGAAAAAGAGGCTTCTTGACTGAGGTAGAACCACAAGAAATGTTGCCGGCCATCGACAGATGCATAGAAGGCGACTACGTCTTGGAGCGGTGCCTCAAACTCTCATCCTTCGTCGGAAGACGTGGCCTACCCGACGCATTGAATGATTTTCTAGTCGCCTCAGCGTCTCCGTCTAAGGTTCTTGGTATTCGAGTCATCAAAGACGGCTTCCCCATAGTCGAATGTTACTGCGACGGCCTCATCGTAGCCACTCCAACCGGCTCGACTGCCCACTCTCTTTCAGCTGGAGGATCGGTCTTAGATCCGGGACTGGACGCGTTCATTTTGACGCCCAACTGCCCCCTGATGCCGACTCCTAGCATCATAATTCCTTCTAAAAGCACGGTTCAGATACAACCCATAAAGTTGAAAACTAAGGCCAGAATCTCCATAGATGGTCAGTACCAGACGACTATGACCAAGAGAGACACGATAACCATAAAGAAGTCTAGGCACTATGCTGGCTTGATCCGCTTCGGAGAAAGCTTTTATAGAAGGCTAAGAAGCCGTTCCCCCTTGCCCGCCGATGAATAGAGATGAACTCCATTGATAAGAGGGTGATCGTTCTCGACACCTCGGCATTCATAATGGGATACGATCCCCTAACGGTTGCTATGGATCATTACACGGTTCCCGAAGTTTTGGAGGAACTTGCCCCCGAGACCACGATCTGGCTGCGTTTCAAGGTTTCTCTAGAAACTGGCAAGATAAGGCTCCAGACGCCCTCTCAGAAATTCTTGAAAACGATCGATGAAAGCTCAACAATGACGGGCGACGCCCCCACACTATCAAGCGCTGACAAGCAGGTTCTAGCTCTATCCATGGAACTTAAGGAGGGGGGATTAAACCCGTTAATCGTGTCGGACGATTACGCCATACAGAATATAGCCGACCAACTTGGCCTCGAATACACCTCCCTGTCTACGCTTGGAATCAGCCGTCGATTCAGGTGGATCCTCTACTGTCCCGCTTGCGGCAAAAAATATCCAACAGGATTGACCAAGATCTGCAGAGTATGCGGCACACCTCTTAGAAGAAAGGCTTTGAGAAGAGGTTCAGCAAGGAAGAATCGTTCTACGTCTTCCGCAGTTTAGCTATGAAGAAGCCCGGACAGTCGTGCTGGTCAGGGTAGAACCGCTGCATCAATCTAGCCTCTGGAAGGATCTCCAAACTTCCTGGCGAACCATAAAAGAAAGCCTGTTCCACTATTTCCAGTTTTGTCTTCTCGATGACTGATTCTACAACCTTCTCGTTCTCCTCGACTGTAAGCGTGCAGGTACAATAGACGATTATTCCCTTAGGCTTAACAATCTTGGAAGCTACCATCAAGAACTGCGTTTGATATCTTGCCAGCGCACTTATCTCTTCACTCGTGGTGTAGTCAAAGAGGCTGGGTCTGACCCCTATCGACGAGCACGGCGGATCAACAAGAACCCTATCTGGTTTCAAACTCGGAAGATCCACGTCTAAGTATCGAGCATCGTGGCAGAGGAACCTGACGTTCTCAACTCCAAGGCGAGCCAACGTCTCATTCAGCTTTTTCACCTTCTCAGCGTTTCTGTCCACAGCGATAATTCGCCCCTTGTTCTGCATCAGCTGGGCAATGTGGCCGGTCTTTCCTCCGGGCGCGGCACACATGTCCAAAATAGTCTCACCAGGCTGAGGAGCTAGAACTCGACTCGCAACGATGGCGGGAAAAGATTGATTATAGATAAGGCCTCGCTTGAACTCTTCTGCTTCCAGAACGCTTGGAGCCCGGTACCGTGG
>CAYZTF010000007.1:4994-18540 GCA_964481305.1 uncultured Candidatus Bathyarchaeia archaeon
CACCAACGACTTGATCTTCCTCGTCGACTATCGTCACCGTGTCTCCTCTCCTCAGTCCAGTACACTTAATTATGCCGGGGGCGTAGAGATGGGCTCCCTGCAAGACGCTTTCGGCAGAAAACTTATCGGCTACAACTCTCTTCTCAGTCTCCGGAATATCGAATGGCCCTTCAACCTTCATAAATAGCGCCTCCGGAATCTCCGGATGTCTCTCCACTTCGACTCCTTTTTCCTCAAGCGCAGAGACAAACTCGTTCGGATCGATTTTAATCGTGTTTATCCTAACTGAATAGCGACTACTCGGATGTTTTAAAGCCCAAAGACAACTCTCAACTTCATCACCGTAGAGAGGTATCAAGTGGCTGATGACGTCTTTAGAAAAATGGTAAAGCTCTGAAAGATACTTTATATTCCTCATCGTCTTGTTGTCAAGAGCCGTTGGATGTTCTTCGCTACAGCGGCTGTCCTTCACGCGAACTTTCTCCTTTTACTAAATCAATTTCTCAACAGCTCTTATTTTTGTATCCCAATTATCCTCCGCTCGACGGAAAAAGACATTGACTAAGGAAGACACATGACCATCTAGTTTACTATATTAGTCAAGATTAGTTTGCACTATAATTAGAGCGGACTGCGAAGGGGCTTCAAAAAAAAGGTGGGGGGTCTAGTTAGTGGCTAGCTTGGCCGTTATCGAGAACCGCCCCGCGCAGAAGATTCTCTGTAGTCTTTCTGTTAAAGGAGGCATCAACCTGTTTGGTGTTCTGCCCTAAGCTTCAGATAGGTCAAGGGATATTTGTCGATGACTCTTATGGCTTCTCTGACTTTGTTTTCAATTTCGTCCAACATCTTGTTCACCATATGAATAAAGTAATAGGGGGCTAGGGCATCGCTACCGGCCCTCTCCTCCAGAGCTTGGAGAAGTATATCGCCGGTACGGCCACTACAGCCAAAGCGGTTATCGTTACAGCGTTGTTGGAAATGAACCGGAGCACCGTATTGATCGGATTATTGTAGTCTGCCTGTTCTGCGCGTAGAGCCTCTAGGGCGGTTTTCGCTGTGTCCAGAGCATTATCGTAGTCTTTGTTTTCGAAGTAGAGCTTCGCTTTGTACAATTGAGATTCGTAGTAGGTCGTTCTATAGCTGGGCAGATTCGAGCCTGTGACCTCAGTCTCCAGTTCTTGAATCGTTGCTTCAGCGTCTACTTTAGGACCTTCTGTGGACGTCGTCTCTGCGGTGATGCTGAACGTGAAGAGCGGTGTAGGCACGCCTGTGTTTACCGAGTATCGGAGGTCTGCTAGGATCATTGTTGTTCCTTGTTGTAGTTTACTCAAGTCAACTGTGCCCATGATGGTTATTATTATCCGCTTAGCCACGGTGTGAGCTGTCCAAGTATTGGTTCCCGTCTGTTCTCCGATAAAGCCTAGGTCGCTTTGTCCCGTGATGGCTGTGTTGACCAACCCAGACCAGAGGCTCCACGTTAGGTTTGCTCCTTCAGGGTTGACCACTGTAACTACAATCTGTGTTTCTTCCTGTCCAACGTACTGTGAACCTATGGTTACGATCATTGATTGGGGTGGATTGGGCACTGCTTGAACAGCCGATCCTCCAAGGTAGAAGTTGAATAATGTCACTTGGGCTCCAGGGGTGGCTGAGCATGCGGGGAGGGTGATCAAAGCAAAGGCTAACAGTAGGCAAAGTACTCGTGTCTTCATGCTCTCCACCCCTCGCCGATAAGTTCGCCTGATGGAAACTCGGCCGTCTTCTCCAGTCTCTGATAGTCTTGGAATCCTTCGTAAACGAGTTGATCGAAATCCTTCTTTCCAACGGGGACAAGGTCGCTGATCTCTTCGAACTGCTCTGGTTCACGTTTGACTTCGTAGATCCAATCGATCTCCGGTGTTGTCATAACCAGCGGCGTGAACCTAGTTACATAGATTTGCTTCAGATGTCTGCCACTGAGGAGTACGGTTGACGCGGTTCTGGGAATCTCAGCTAGCTCTTCGGCCTCGTTCAGTTCTTCTTCCGTCACGTCTCCGACAACCGATGCAACTTCGAACACTTTCTCAGCCTCTAACTCTTCCGGTGTTTTGGGTACGCGAAGTAGAGAGTTACTTGGATCATGCCACACGCTTCTTAGCATAGATGTTAGCACACCCACGGTTGCTTTATTGTCTTTTCGTGTTCTGAACCTCTTTCGATATGTTGGTAAATGTCTGCGGTCCATCGAAACGCCGATGATTGGACTGTTTTCTATCAGGTTGTGCCAGATGTCGCCGATACTTAGCTTACTACGATACCACAGCGAGGAGGCGGCTGTGGCTAGCACGCCGTAGGCGATTTGATAATCGATGTCCTTGTTCGTTAGCTGGAGGGGTCTTCGCCAGTTTGCATATAAGACCATAGCGTTGTTGTTGAAGCCTCTTTGAAGTATCAGCGGAAGATACTTCTTGAAGTTGCGTTGGGTTGGAAGATCCTTGCCAATGATTCCAATACATATGTATAGGTCGAGTTCTCTTAGGAACCTTCGCGCTAATGCGCGGAAATAGGTGCCTTGGGAGAGGCTCGTTGCGCCGAATCCTTCCTCTGTTATCGCTATCCTAGTTTTTAGTCCAAGCATTTCAAAGTGTTTTTTCAGCAAGTCTATTATCTGAACGATGTCCCTTTTCCAGTATCTCGCGTCTTCGATGGCTTGTCTGACGTCCTTCCCGTAGCCCGGATGCCCCCACGTTGGGATGAAGAAGTTTTTTCCACGTTTGACGGGCTTTATTACGTCTTGTACCCTGTCGATTACGCCGCTTCTGAGAGAACGCAGAGCTTTGCTGTTCATCTCGACGCTTACGGTCTCTGAATCTGATATCAACCAGCTTCCGAACATTCGCATGCATCCGAGTGTCTGAGCTCCGTAGCAAAGCCTAGCAGACATGTTGCTGGCGTATGTGCCTATGCCGCCGACGTGTATGAGACACGGCTTCGTTGGAATCGTTATGCCCCTCGACGCGCTTGGCTCAAGTTCGTTTCTTGGAACGCTTACAACCTCAGACGTTTTGACCACCTTTCGACTCCTTTGTGCTTGACATTAGACCAAAGTATTTTCCTGTACTTTAGTTCAATCCTAAATTAAAGTTCAGAGTATATAAGTTTTTCCATAGATCGCCACTAAAGAACAGCCACCCCGAAAAAAAGGACAACAACAGGACGAAGCATCAGAAACACATAATACTAGAACCCGTTTCTGAATAAGATTTGAAGCGGGCCGGTGGTCCACTGGCTAGGATACGTCAAGACAACAAATCTTTGAGTCTAATACCCTTACAAGGTAGTGGTAGTGGGTTCGATTCCCACCCGGCCCACCACAACAACCCTACCAGATCACATGACTTCGACTAGACGACGCTTTCCAGCTTCTCTCTGAAAAAAGCCTATGAAGCTCTTCGACTATGAGCACGGTTCAATTCTACCCCCCCCACCGCAATTCAAAAAAAATTAAAACAGCTGCACAATCAAAACGCCCACAAACACCAGCACTATCCCCAGAACCTTATACAAAGTCAGAAACTCATTCAAGAAAACGCACGCCAACAACGCTATCTGAATCAACATAGTATTCTGTATCACCGACTGCTCGTAAGCCCTCAACGACTTCAACGAATGATTCCACAGAACAAAAGCCAGCGCAGTATTCACAATACCCAACCACAGGACCAGTGCCCACCCATCGACAGAAATCTGAACAACGTTCCCAGTTAGACCCGTAATCACAAGAAGCATCACCGCACCCAAAGCCATGGAACAAGCAGTCAACGGTATGATTTCCACATTCTCTCTAAGCCAGTATCTCGTAACAACCATGTAAATCGCCCAGCCAAAACCCGACACAAACGTCGCAACCACCCCAAAGACTTCACCCAAAACCATAACAGAGTTGGCGAAAAAGACCAACACCCCACATAGAGTAAGAACTATTCCTATGATCTGGACTGGCGAAGGCTTCTCCTTGAGAAAAAAGACACCCAAAACCAATACGAAAATGGGCGTCAAATTGAGAATGAACGTTACAGCAACAGCCTGCAAGTAATATAGCCCCAAGATCTGCAATCCTTGTGCTACAAAGTAGCCTGAAAATCCAAGCAGCAAGAACACCGAAACCCGTTTCAGACTAAGGTTCGCCAAAAAGCTTCTGAAACGGCCGAACATCGGCAAGGCGAGCACTAAGGAAGCTACAACATACCTATATGTTACAAACGCTAACGGATTTATCTCTCTAAGACCCATCTTGACAAGTATGTAAGATGTTGACCACAGAAACGTGACCAACAACGCCTCAGACAACGCTAATATGTGTGCCTTTGACGGCTTCAATGCAACGCTACGACCTGTCTTGCTTACTGCTTAGAATTTCTTAAATCCATTCCGTTTCTTAGCTAGCTGATTCTTCAAGAAAACAATCCTCCCTTAATCTTCTTTGGAGAAAACGCGTGAAGTGGAGTCCGCGCAAGGTAGTGTCCAACCTTAGCGATTATTCCAGGCGCGTCCACTCCGAGTTTGCAGACCAAGGCATGCTCCATTAGGCCAAGTGCATCTATCTCCAAAATGTAGCGTCCAACACCAGCCCGTTGGATGGCGTAGTCGATGTTTTCATAGTCTACCCCTAGAACAATAACTCTGTCAAATTCGAGGCCGACCCATTCCAAGAAGGTTCTGCGCTGACGCTCTGACAGCTCTGCCTCAATCTCCCTTTCTCTGCGATTAACTTTCGATAGCAGAACATCTAGAGGGAAGTTCTCATGAAGACAGTAGAGGTTGATTATCTGTTTGACGGAAAGCTTTTTGCCATCTGCCAGTTGGGCCCGTAGCCTGTTTAGTGGGATCAAAGCATCCACCGGCTCAGGCGAGTTGATGCCAATGTCAACATAGACGCCGTATCCTACTCTTCCTGAGCTGACAATCTTGCCACGCACCGTTGCAGGAACGTCGATTTCCTCCATAGATGTCTTGGCGCTACCGAACCTCTTTTCCAAATAATTTGCCGCAACCGCCTCATCTTCACCTGAAAGCTCAATTTTAAGCCACCCTCGGTCAGCCACTTCGACAGTATCTAATCCAACGTTGAGCTTCGAAAATTCCTTAGACAAAAAGTCTTGCAAAAGTCTGAGAACAACATTCTTCCTAGGACCATACACTCTCTGCAGAAGCGTCAGATTAACCGTCAAATCGACTCTCCTACGACCTTTGAAATCTCTTCATGAAGCTTTCTGAACCTCTTTATTGCGGGATGATCTGGCCCGAGTTCTTTGGAGAAGTCCTTTAGCGCTTCGTCAAAACTAATGTAGTGGTCCCCCTTGACAAGTTTGTCAGCGTATGCAACGATCTTCTCCTCCAAGGTCAAAGGAACAAAGTCACGACCCGGCAACCCTATTTTACGTGCCTCCTCCTTTCGAATCCCGGCCCCGATGTGCCTTTCTATAATATTGACAACTGTGTCAGGAAGATCAAACGAGCGGGCAAGGTCTGCTCCGATAGCGCCATGACCCACATCGTGCGTCTTTGATCTGCCTATGTCATGGAGTAGACCCCCAATCTCAACCACTTTCAAATCGATGGGTATGCCTCTATATCGAAATCTAAGCGCGATCTTCACCGCCAACGATGAAACGGCTTCACAGTGCTTAATTATCTTTGACGAACATCCTGCCTTGCGAAGAATACTTATTGACTCTCTTCGTGACGGAAGCTCGGGCAAGGTTCAACCATCCTTGCCTATTTGACTAGTTCCTTCTTCAGCTCTTCGATCTTCTTGTTCAGTGCCTCTATGGTCCTCTGTTTATCGAAGTGTTTAAGAGGTTGCCCACATGTGGGGCAACGGAACATGAGCTCCATAGCGTCCTCAAACGTCACGCGTTTACAGCCAGGGTTGAAGCAGGAGTAAAACTCGTGGCCCTCCTCGTATTTGAACCTCGTCTCAAGCTTCTCCAGAGTCCGCCTCTTCATGTTTTGAAGGTATCCTTCGACCTGGTCTGGCTGCAACTTCCACTTGAATATGAACCACCCTGATTCAGGATCCCTCGACCTGGTAAAACTGATAATGGAGTGGTCGCTTAGTTTGTAGAGGGTTTTTCGAACGTCGTTAAGCCTGATTTCCGTCTTCCGCGAGATCTCATCGTCTGTCGTTTCCCCTAGAGACTTTATGACTTCTACTACCTTAACGGCGTCTTCTCCACCGATGATCCTCGCCACCTTTACCAACACATCTTCGTTAAAAGGCATCATCGGGGAATCGGCTCCAGCGGAAGAATTTTTCTACATTATAATCGGCGGCGGCAAACTTAAACGTTAACAAACTCTGACACCGCAGAAGATTAAGGCTTAAAGCCGAGACCTTCTACAAAGTCGCCTGTGCAACCGATGCCAAAGATTGTTGTCTTGAGATTGGGACACAGGTACGTTCGAGATTCTAGGCTGACGACTCACCTCTACCTGATTGCTCGGGCCTTCGGAGCCTCCTCAATGATCTTGGCCGATGTAGTCGATAACAGACTCGAAGAGGCTGTTTCAAAGGTCGGAGATAGGTGGGGAGGTGATTTCACGATAACCATGGGCGTACCTTGGAAGAAGGCCATCAATGAGTGGAAAGAAAAGGGCGGCATCGTCTGCCATCTCACAATGTACGGAGAGAATATTGAAAACGGCGACGCCCTAGAACGGATCAAAGAAAGCGGCAGAGACATCATGGTGGTAGTAGGCGGTCAGAAGGTTCCCGGAGAAATGTTCCAGTTGGCGGATTTCAACATCGCCATAGGAGGGCAACCCCACAGCGAATGCGCTGCCTTAGCCGTATTATTGGACAGATACTTCGAAGGGAAAGAACTGCTGAGAGAGTTTAGAAATGCTAAGATAAGGACTGTTCCTCAGAGGCATGGAAAGAAAGTTCTCGAAAGTCTATGACTGTTAATGTATGGAAACTGTTCCAAGCATTCTTCCGCCCAACTTCTCTATTTGTCCTTTAACTCTGTCAATAATCCACGAATTGGCTCTAAGTCTAAGATTAACCTTTTTGCCCTCGTACTCAACCTTGACATCGTTACATTGGTCGTGGAGGCCGGATATTAAGGCCATCGATTCATCGTTTACGGGTAGGACGAAATCTGCCTCGACAAGAGACTCTAGAAGATTATCGATTACTTCTAGTATTTTTTCCAAGTTTAGTTTCTTAAGTGCGGACACATGTACTAAGCTTGGAGCTTCTCCCTTCAGTCGGGAGACTTTATCGCGTAACTCTGTCTCTGTGATCAGATCGATCTTATTCAGAGCCGTGACTGCTGGGACGCTTCCAGCCCCTATCTCCCTAATCGTGTTGAGGCACACATTCATTTTTCTTTTAATATCCGAGATGGGCTCGTTGGCGTCTACGAGTAGAATTATGGCGTCGGCGAATATTGTTTCCTCAAGCGTCGAACGAAATGCTTCTACCAGGACTAATGGCAGACGGTCGATAAAGCCAACAGTGTCTGTGACCAACATTTTCCTACCGTGAAAGCTGATGGACCGCGTCGTAGTAGACAGCGTTGTGAAGAGACCTGAACCGACGGGCACAGATTCCTCCGTTAAAGCATTAAACAGTGTGCTCTTACCAGAGTTCGTGTAGCCTGCCAACGAGACGAGTGAAAAACCTAGTTCCAGCCTACGGGTTCTTTGCAGCACCCTTTTCTCACGGAAACTCTTCAACTCGCGTCTAACGTGCGCAATCTGACGCTTAATCGCCTCAAAATAGACCTCGACCTCGTACCTACCCAATCCCATGAAGCCAGGCTGTTCACCTCTTCTGGCAAGCCTTACGCTTTCCTTTGCGCGTGGAAGTTGACGACGGAGGTCCGCCAGTCGAATTTGAAGCTGCGCTTCTCTCGTAGACGCTCGTCTAGAGAAGATTTCAAGAATCAGTTGAAAACGGTCTATGACCTCTACTCCTGAAATTTGAGCGATTTTGTAGGATTGAACTGGGGTTAAGTTGTTCTCAAAGATGATTTTGTTAATCGAAAGCTTCTTGGCCAACTCGGCCAATTCTTCGGCTTTGCCCTTCCCTATTTGATAGCTTGGATCCCGTTTGCGAATCTGTTCAATGGAATGAACGACAGTGTATCCCGCAGACTCTGCCAGACTCTTAAGCTCTGCAAGATTTGAAGGCTCTGAAAGGCTTCTCCTATGTACGATTATCGATCTCGTTCGGATTTGCCTCCGACATCGCCTTCTTCTTTCTAAAATAGGCCACGTCGCCTAAGGTTGCCTCATAAGGCTTCTGAACTAACAGTTCTTTAGAGACAGTAGGAGAGGACTGAGGAACAAGGAGTTTAATCTTTAGAGCGCTTTCCAGCTTCTTAGTAAGAGTCTGATCCGGAACAGTTTTTCCTGTCTCAATCTTTTGGAGAAAAGAAGCCCTTTCACTTATCATCCTTCCAAAGTCTTTCTGGCTTATCCCCAGTTTTTCCCTAGCTCGCCGAATCATTCGACTGTAATCCTGAACCAATTCCATTTCTTGGCCCGTTTCTGAAGGTCTTGGTCTAAGGCCTGGTGATGAACGCTTGATGAGAGGCTTAGTCAGAGGTCTGGTTCTTTTCTCTGATTTCGGACTCGACGAAGAGAGGGTCGCGCATTCAGAGCAGACGGTAAGCCTTGCGCCGTCGATCGTAACATTGCGGGGCGGACCAAAGATTATTCTCCCGCAGACTTCACATTCCATTCTTGAGATCGACCCGTGATCAAATTAATGAATGTGTCTGTGCGTTCTTTATACCTTTGCCTAGCGATAGATTTACACACAGCATCGCGCACACGATTGAATGAGAGCTTTGCGATCTCGTCGACAAATAGTCCTTCATGTATTGGAAAGCGTTTTCTTGCAAATGCGAATTGCGGAGAATCATGTTTCTCTGTAACTAACGAATAAGATTGGAGGTTCGGTCAAACAAGCTTTTTTAAAAGGGCCAACCATGTAAATCGCACATAAAGAACTCAGAATCACGTGTTAAGTGGGGGAAGTTACGTACGCGAACTGCGAGTCCAAGGCAAGCTAGAAGAATGATGCAACGCTTGGGAATGAACGTCGAGCCAATTCCTAACGCAAAACAGGTCATTATTCGAACGGAGAATAAGGAGATCTTGATTAACAACCCCGAGGTCGCTGCAATAGAGGTGCAAGGGCAACGGATGTTTCAAATTGTCGGAGGAAGCGTTTCTGAAAAAGACCTTGAGATGGAAGAAGCTGAGAAAGTCGAAATACCTGACGAAGACGCACAGCTCGTCGCCAGTCAGACGAAAACAACTTTGGCCGAAGCCAGAAAAGTTCTCGAAGAGACCAAAGGCGACCTCGCGAAGGCTATACTTCTACTTCAATCAAAGAGTTAAAGTGCGCCCTGTCAGAGCGCTAACTCAGGTTAAGGGAGTTCTACTTCTCAAACTGCTTCAAAACGTCCTGTTTTTCCATGATCCTACCGCAGTAATGACATCTCAAGACTAGTGGGTCTTCGTTCTCGACTGAAAATGCTGGTTCAACAGGCTCGCGACTGTTGGAAACACATGTGGGGTTTGCACACTTCAATATCTCGCGTATGAATTTTGGCAGCTTCACCTGCTGCTTCTCAATAACATTGAAGTCACGTATGATGTTTATGGTAGCTTGGGGCGCTATGAGAGCAATCTTGTCCACTTCATCTGCGTTTAGTTCGCGTCCCTCGATCTTCACAATGTCTTTACGACCAATTTTGCTACTGGGCACGTTAATAGCCACACTAACTACTTGTCCAGTGTGATTTGTTATTCCGAGAATATTTAGAACAGTTAGAGCGCTGCCGGCACTGATGTGATCAATGACAGTTCCTTCTCTAATTTTTTTTACCCGAAGTTCCTCTGTCTCTGTCAAAGTAAGTTCCACTTCCAACAAGATTATTTCGAAACACTATCTTGCAGTCCACAGTAGAATTTAGGCTGATTCTCCTTTAATGTTTTATGAGGTGAGCACAGGATTCGTCTTATAAATGGGCTTCTATAAATCATCCCGTATGGTGAAACTGCTGAGGAGGTTAAAGTAAGTGGGATTCGAGGGAAGAGACATAATTTCTATTCGAGACCTAACTCGTGAAGATGTTGATTACATTCTTGAAACAGCCGAACTGATGGAACCTCTCACGCGTGTAGGTTCGGATATCCTAAAAGGAAAGATTTTGGCAAACTTATTCTTCGAACCGAGTACTAGGACGAGACTCAGCTTTGAGGCCGCCATTCGTAGACTGGGCGGTGATCACATAGGCTTCTCCCAACCTGCAGGAAGCTCAGTGGAGAAAGGCGAAAACCTAGCAGACACCATCAGAACCGTTGAAAACTACGCAGACGTAATCGTATTAAGGCATCCTCTAGAAGGCGCAGCTAAAATGGCAGCCGAATTCTCGGCCGTTCCAGTAATAAACGCAGGCTCTGGATCTGAGGAGCACCCTACTCAAGCCTTACTCGACCTCTACACCATAAAAAGGGAGATAGGAAAGATCGATGGTCTAAGTGTTGCCGTCTTAGGCGATTTGAGATACGGAAGAACCGTGCACTCCCTAGCATACGCCTTGGCACTCTATGACGTAACCTTATACCTAGTTTCTCCTGAACTTCTTCGAGCGCGCAAAGAGGTTTTGGAACATGTGAAGAAGAAAATAAAAATTTTTGAGGTAAGAAATGTCGATGAAATCATTCCTAAGATAGATGTCTTATATGTGACACGGATACAGAAAGAACGCTTCCCAGATCCCGAGGAGTACGAAAAAGTCAGGGGATCATATAGAATAACGTTGGACACTGTCCGCCACGCAAAGAGCAGCCTTGCCATCTTGCATCCGCTCCCCCGAGTAGATGAGATAGCGCCAGAAGTGGACTCAACAGCCCATGCAAAGTATTTTAAGGGAGTCTGGTACGGCCTGGCTGTGAGAATGGGGATACTGGCTCTCGTCCTAGGCGCCGTCTAATACTAAACTGTTCATACGCCCTGTTATGTCAAGACGATCTAGGTGAAGAGATGCGTCGGCTTTGATCAACATCCTTGACACACGATAACTACAGGTCGACTGTCAGATACGCAGTATGACCTCGTCGACGTAGTTTTTCATTATGCGAACGAAACCGTCAATCATGCTCACAGCATATGGTTTGACGGTGTTGAAGCTTTTGTCCAGAGTGTCACCAGGGACGAATTGTTGGAATATGTAACGTTTTGCGCCTTTTACGATCTCGCCAATTATTTGAACACTTTCATTGTCGATAAAGCCTGGAACCAAGGTGCTCCTAAACTCATAGTCTACCTTTCCATCTTTCACCATCGCGACGGTTCCCAGGAAGTCGCTTACGTCTTTTGCTCCTAACAAATAGTATCTTTCTGGCGAAGTTTTAACATCCACTGCAATATAGTCCAGATAAGATAAGCATTCTTCAAGCACTTTTGGGAAAAAACCATTCGTATCCAACTTAACAGCAAAGCCCTTTTCCTTAAGTTTCTTCAAAAACTGCGGAAGATCGCTCTGCATAGCGGGTTCCCCTCCAGTGACGACGACCGCATCTATATTCTTCTTTCTAGATTCAAGGATCTCGAAAACCGTTTCTTCAGATAGAAAAGGCCCTTTAGGATCTAAGATCAGCCTCCAGTTGTAACAGAAGGGACACCGCAGGTTACAGCCTGTGGCAAACAACACTGTAGATATTCGATCCGGAAAATCTATAAGGCTGGTTTTTTGAAGCCCTCCAAATTTCATCTTATTCACTGAGCTGGCGGCGCTGTCAACAATACAGATTTGTCGAACGTCCTACGTATATTGAACTCTGCCTGTTTACCATCATTCCACTGGTCAACTGGTCTTAGATAGCCTACTACTCTGGAGTAAACTTCGCATTTAGCCCCACATGTCGGGCACTCTCTGTGTTCTCCTGAAAGGTAGCTATGCGTTGGACAAATGCTGAACGTCGGCGTCAAAGTGAAGTAAGGTAGATGCGATTCTTTGGACATTCTCTTCACCAACTCTGCAGCTACCTTCCACGAATAAACTCGCTCGCCGAGGAAGACATGAAACACCGTTCCTCCAGTATATAATGTCTGAAGTTTCTCTTGATGCCCTAATGCGTCAAAAAGGTCGATCTCGCAGTTAACAGGGAGTTGAGAGGAATTCGTATAAAACGGTTCAGCGCCCTCTGAAAGTTTTTTCTCATTTGCAACGACTATCTCTGGATACTTTCTTTTATCTACCCGCGCGAGCCTGTAAGATGCTCCTTCTGCCGGAGTTGCCTCAAGATTATAAATATTCCCGGTCTCTTCCTGATAATCTTGGAGTCTGTTCTGCATGAATTTCAAAGTCTTCACAGCGAACTCGAGACCTTCAGGAGTAGATATGTCGTGCCCGAAAAGATTGAGAATTGCCTCATTCATCCCCAGGAGACCAATTGTTGAGAAATGGTTCTTCCAATATTTGCCAAAGGCCTCTCTTATTTGAGATAAGTAATGCTTTGAATAAGGATACAATCCGTTCTCTGTAAAACGCTCAAGCAACTTACGTTTAATCTCCAAGCTATCGCGTGCAAGGTCCATCAACTTGCCTAGCCGTTCAAAGAAACCTTCTTCATCGCTGTGAAGGTAACCAATCCTCGGAAGATTGATTGTAACTACGCCTATCGAACCTGTCAGTGGATTTGCCCCGAAAAGTCCGCCTCCACGTTTGCGCAATTCTCTATTATCTATTCTCAGGCGGCAGCACATGCTTCGAACGTCTTCCGGCTTCATGTCACTGTTTATGAAGTTGGAGAAATACGGTGTTCCATATTTGGCGGTTACTTCGAAGATTTTCTCCGAAACAGGGGATTGCCAGTTGAAGACACTGGTAATACTGTATGTGGGTATTGGAAAGGTAAACACTCTGCCCTTGGCGTCGCCCTCACTCATAACTTCTGTAAAGGCCGTATTGAAGATGTCCATCTCCTCTTGGAAATCGCCGTAGGCTTTGTTCGAAACCTTTCCCCCAATTATTACTGGCTCGTTCTCCATAAAATGTGGAACGAATAAATCCAGTGTTATGTTTGTGAACGGCGTTTGAAAGCCAACACGTGTCGGGATATTTATGTTGAAAAAGAATTCTTGAAGCGCTTGCTTCACATCTTGGTAATCTAACCCATCGGTACTGATGAAGGGTGCAAGATAAGTGTCGAAGTTGCTAAAGGCTTGAGCACCAGCCGCCTCCCCTTGCAAGGTATAGAAGAAATTAACTATTTGACCCAAGGCGGTTCTAAAGTGTTTGGCGGGTTTACTTTCTATCTTCCCGGAAACACCGCCAAAACCGTAAAGCAATAGGTCCCTTAGATCCCAACCGACACAGTACGGTCCAAGCACTCCAAGGTTATGAATATGCACGTCTCCAGAAACGTGGGCGTCTCCTATGTTTGGCGGATATATCCGTGAAGTCCAATATTTTGCTATTAAAGTTGAAGAAAGATAGTTGTTTAACCCTTGCAGTGAATAATGCATATTAGAATTTTC